>JAAYUJ010000013.1 GCA_012517775.1 Deltaproteobacteria bacterium | reverse complement strand
TGTGAAGACGTCTGCCCGAAGAAGCTACCCCTGCAGGACCAACTGGGGATGTTGCGGCGCAAAATGGGTTGGAGCGCCGTGCAGCACCTTTTCAGCAGAGTTTTCACCAGGAAATAGCTATTTGTCGGGGGAGGCCCGCTCTCGGTCACTTCGTGGCCGTTCAATCAGCCTCCCTCGAATCAAACAGAGAAGTAGGAGCACCATTCTTGCTCCTTGTTGCCTTGGTCGGGGGAACGGAAGCCTGAACCGCCGACCGGGGTTTTTGTTAATGTGATTGAGTCACTACTCCAGCCAGAGACATCCCAGGGATATTTCAATCTCACGGAAGGGCACCACCCTTACAGTCTCATTCTCTGCATGGGCTCCCAGCAGCAGCCAGTGACCGGATTCCAGGCCAAACACCTCCAGAGTCTTGATGACTGGATCGATCAACCAAACGTGGTGCACAGAGTGCCTGGCATAGATGGGCATCTTGCGAATCCTGTCCATACGTGCGGTAACCGGTGAGAGCATCTCGCAGATCCAATCTGGGGCAGTTGAAAACCAGTTTTCTTCCGGCCCGCCGGGGAAGTGCTCCTTCCTCCAGCCTGCCAGGTCAGGAACCAGGAGATCGCGGTGCGATTCGATTTCTCCATCGGGGTGTCCGCCTTCCTCCAGCCTGCCATGTCAGGAACCAGGAGATCCTCTCCCAACATGATTTCCGGTTCATGAAGGATGATCCATCCGCCGGGTCCCCCACCCTCTCCGAAATGAAAGGTAGGAGTCAATTTGTTCCCCATGACCGATGCCGTGAACGTATGATCTGCCGATGGCCGCGGAGTGGCAATCAATTCCCCGTTGATGATCTCCCCGGTCATTCGTTCCGGAAGGGCGCAAAGGTCTTCGTAGGTGGCCTTCCTCCTTGCGGTTTCCGTCATTGTCACCTCCAACCTCAGACTTTGGCGAGTTGTCCTCATTGTGCTTCAGTTGCACTTACTCTATCCTCAATTTTTTCGGCTCAAACCTAAAAAATGAGCTGAGGGAAGTATTCCTTTTCCCGAAAGAATCTATTAGATTGCATCGTTGCATTGAGAATATACGCGTTTACGGCAGGTGCCTTCAGAAGCAGATCTGGGAGAAATCCATGGCAAATCCCACACACGGCGTTTTCACTCAGTTGGGGAAAGCGTCGCCCATCCCACAGAAACCGGAGGATGCCGACCTGGAGACGTTCTCCAATCCTCATCCCGATGCAGACTACGTGATTCGTTTGACGTCTCCGGAATTCACCACGGTTTGTCCCATTACCGGGCAGCCTGATTTTGGCACCCTCATTGTCGATTATGTGCCGCGCGCATCTATTGTGGAAAGCAAGTCGTTCAAGCTTTTTCTCGGAAGCTTTCGAAATATTGGAACTTTTCATGAAGATTGCACGGTATACATTCATAAGAGGTTGCGTCGCGCTCTCGAACCCAAGTATATTCGCGTCGTGGCGCTGTGGAATCCCAGAGGGGGCATACCCATTGATGTCATCATCCAGACTGGAAATCTTCCCGAGAACTGCGAACCTCTGCCTTTGGGGAAAAGCACTTATCGGTCAGGAAGAGAATGACTTCGGCGGCCTCTTCGTTGCCTCCGCCTGATGCCGATGCCCCGATGCAGCATAACGAACAATGGGAAGCTGCAGGTCAGGATTCCAGTCCCGACGTGGAAATGCCGAACGAAAAAAACCCAATCCGGCTTTTCACTCAAATCATTTCAACGCCAAAGACCCCGCATCAGGGCGCGTATTCGAAGT
>JAAYUJ010000124.1 GCA_012517775.1 Deltaproteobacteria bacterium | reverse complement strand
TATTAACAGCGGCCTGAGAATCGTCCATTTTCAACGGTAATAAAGCCCGCCGGTCTGAGAAGCTAAGAACCACGCCAAGACTATCCTTCAGATTTCTTCTTCCTTTTGCGCATGCAAAATCCTTCTAGTTCCCTGTCCTTGGGTTTCGGAGTTTTTCTTCCGGCCCGTCCATTTTCTTCCGGATGAGGCACGTTATGGTTGTCGTCTTCGAGAGGATAACCATGAACCGGAATATCCAGTGCGCTCATTGCGGATGCCGTTTTGAACCCAATCCTCGGGTGAAGAACCAGAGCTGCTGCAGCCAGAAGGATTGCCAGCGTGCCAGGAAGCGCAAATGGCGGAAAGCAAAGCTCGTAAGCGATCCGGACTACAAGGCCAATCAACGCGACTGCCAGAGAGAATGACACAAGCGCCATCCCGGCTACTACAAAGAATACCGCAAACGTCACCCTGCGCTGATCGAGCGCAACCGCCTCATGCAGCGCTACCGCAACAGCCTGAGACGGCCCCGTGGCGAGATTGCAAAAATGGACGCGTTACCTCAAAAAGTCCTTATCATTCCAGCCTGTTAGACCCGCCTGGATGTGATTGCAAAAAAGGACTCGATGGCTCCGGCAAAAGCAGGCATGTTAGCGTTCTGCCCGAAAGGAGAAAAGTCATGATTCAGAAAAAGCCGCTGCTCCCCGAGAGGGTTCGAAGGATCGAAGGAAGCTTTGCTTTTATCGAGCATCGGTTTCTGCATGCCGGATTCTGGAGGAGCCTCCGTCCCCAGGAGCGGCTCCTTTACGTGCTTCTGGTGCTCGCTTCAGACCGGCATGGGCTCTCCTACTACAGCTACGACAAGCTTTGCTCGCTTCTGGTCATCACCGCCGACGACTACATCGAGGCCCGAGACGGACTGATCGAGCAGGATCTGCTGGCTTTCGACGGCACCCTCTTCCAGGTACTCTCGCTCCCAAATGAGCCCATAGGCCGTGCTGTGGTGGCACAGGGGTCCCATCGTGGCTCATGGAGGTGGCCATGATTGAGCGCCGAGTCATCTTCGAGATCCACCGCATGGCAGATAGCGGCCTCTCCATTCGAAGGATCGCAAAAGCCCTCCATCTGGATCGACAGACCGTGGGCAAGTATCCGGCAGATCCCAACCCGGCGAGGGCCACCGTGGTCAAGCCCGGCAAACTCGACCCCTTCAAGGACCAGATCCACAATCGGCAGGCCTTGAACCGCATTCGCCTCCAGGAGCCAAAGCTTGCCGACTACGATGCCACCGTGCTCAAAAGGAGAGGCCACCATGACTGAGCTCGATCACCTCAAGGAGAAACTCGCCAGGCTGCAGCTGAGGGCCATGGCGCAAAATCTGGAGCATGCCGTCCGAGAAGCCGCGGAGCAAAATCATGGAGTCCTCACTACCCTCAACCGCCTGGCCGATCTCGAGCTCGAGCGGCGCCGGCTCAATGCCGTCAAGCTCAGATGGGAGCAGGCAAGACTCAATGAAAAACGCACCATCGACCAGTTCGACTTCAACCACCACAAGTCACGAAAGGAACACAAGAGCCGTATCCTCAATCTCCTGAGCCTTGAGTTTATTCGCGAGCGCATGGACATGATCCTGATTGGAAATCCCGGCACAGGAAAAACCTTTCCGGCCCAATGCATCGCCGCCCAGGCCTGCAATGCCAACATCAAGGTCCTTTTCACCTCCGCCGTCGATATGATCAATCATCTGATCGCCGCCGAAGCCGACCATTCGCTCCTTAAAAAACTCGATTATTATCAGTCACCGGCACTCCTGGTTTGTGACGAGATTGGGTTCCTTCCGCTGGGTCAGCAGGGTTCAAATCTCTTCTTCCAGGTCATCAGCGCACGGCACCAGAAAAAGTCGACAATTCTGACGACCAATCTACCGTTCGCCGAATGGGGGAAGATCTTTGACTCCACCACTGTGGCCACTGCGATAGCCGACCGCCTCGTGCACCGCTCGGAGGTCCTCATCATGGATGGAACCAGCTATCGAAGGAAGGATCACTGACCAAAAAATATCACAAAAATCTGACCTCATGCGTACCCGCCGCAACATCCCGGTCGGGTGCGAAGACCTTTCTGCGCTTTGCTGGCGCCAGGACAGAGCACACCCGCATCCTCAACATGCACTGGTTGGTTTCCTGATCCCTGCTTTTGGCTGGTTTTCTACCCGCTGCCAATAGTCACCCAAGCATCCTTCAATAGTGGTACTTGTAGACGAGGATTCTGATTTTGTCTTCTTCGATTTGGTAAACGAGGCGGTGTTCGGGATCGATTCGGTGGGACCAGCAGCCGGCGAAGCCCGCAGCCCTCAATCCATGTTCTCTTGCCAATCAGCCCACCGTGAAAAGAGCTCTTCTGGGCGTGAAAAGGCGCATCGGAATACATCGGGGCCAGTACTACGACTCCGAGACGGGGCTCCATTACAACTGGCACAGATACTACGAGCCCAAAACCGGAAGATACCTTACGCCGGAATCTATTGGGTTGGCCAGATAGACAATGAATTCTGAATGAATTCTGAATCTCGTCTGTGCAGCACATGTGGAGGCTGTGGTTCAGGAGTTGCAATCCCCCGGTTCATGTTTCTTGCGATTCGAGCATCAACCCTGCTGGGCACCCGATGGCTCGACGACAGAACGAGGGGGCAGCACCTCCCTGCTGCTTTGGTCTGACGATGTCAGTGACTGAAGGCAAACGTCTCGGGGTGAAGGGGTACGTGGACATCTTGGGAGGCGCAGTAAATCTCACGGAGAGAGATCCCCGGTGGATTGGCTCCAGCCGATTCGTGGTGCATGGGTATCGGGAGTGAGCCTAACCAGTGCGAGGGGGGCGCAGAACAACACAGGAGAGATTCAGGAAGGTATGTTGGACGATGGAGGGCGTGGGCCGTACTTGTTTTTGTGGATACGTAAGAGGAAAAGGGTAATCTAGGTACGTAGTAGGTACGTAAAGAAAAAAGAGGTTCAGGCCAAGACCCGCAACCCCTTGATTATTCTGGTGGAGCTGAGGGGAGTCGAACCCCTGACCTCTTGAATGCCATTCAAGCGCTCTCCCAACTGAGCTACAGCCCCATAAAGTGGGGGCAGATGTTACAGAAGAGCTCCGACAATGTCAACCCATTTTCTGAGATATAATAATAAAAGATCCCGGCAAAGCGGGTGGCTGCGACGGGGGGTGAAAGCCGACTTCATCCTCAGCGTGTCCGATACATCATATTCTTCTCATTCATGCCCCAAAACAGGTTTCTCCGGTCAATCCCAGCGCTGGTCCGCAAAATGAAGCCGCGTCTCCCTCCGAAGGTGCATGGAACCGAGGGACAACAGGGTACAAGTTGTGAGATTGAACCCCGTGAGCACTTGCTCTAGAGTATAGAATATTGATTATCGGCGCCTGCGGCTTTGCGTTGTTTGCACAGGGATGCCGTGTATGGGGATGAAGAGTGGAATCAGGCACATCCTGAGAAGTCCGTAACCTGTTGGGAACGACAAGGATCAATATGGAAGGCACCGTGGAATGCATGTGCACGGAGTGTGGAATCTCGGTATACATTCAACCCGCTGGTATCACGTCGGGGGACATGGAGAATGCCAGGGGCAGATTGATGGAGAACACGTTCTGCCCCCGTTGCGGGGGGGCACTCATCCTGGTGGGCAGAGCGGGGGAGGAACCCTTCTATCGCACTGAATAGGCATCGCGTCGGCTATTTGGCCGCGAAATAAGTGTAGTAGAAGTGGAAGATCTCTGCCTCTTCATCTTCGCTGAGAAGGTAAATGGGTCTTGCTCCGACTGTGCAGAGATAATTGGGTGAGTTGCCATAAAGGCGGCAGATAAGGGGACGTACGGGATAAACAATGCAACCTTGCTCGTCGACATAGGGACACGTGGTTCCCTTTGCGTATCGCTTTTCGATTCCATGCATTTGCAGGAACCGGTCCAATCGCTCCGCTTCGGCAGGGACCATCGAAGGGACTCCAAATTCGACGCAGCACCGGGTGCATCCGGGATTGCACTGCAATTGGGGGATCAACGCATAAAGATCTTCGAGTTCCAAATCCTGCCTCCTTTCTTGAGAAGCACCGTCAAAACGTTGGTTGTATCGGCTGTGTGCTTCTTCTAATGGTATTCATAGGCGCCTCTGTCGACACCATTTCCCTGAGGCCTTGGTGTGCCCTCGATATCGTGGTCAGGTATCAGCCCGCCCGCACTCCCGACCGCCAGTCCCGTGTCGATGGCCGGACTCCTCCCCTGGAGGCGACCGTCAAACGCATTGATGTTGCTCCTCATGAGCAACGGGTTCTTAAGAAGGTTGCGGGGACCTATGGGGCTGGGAATCTCGGAATTGAAGATCACATTATAGTCCACACCTGGCGCTGAAGTGAAATGATCGGGATCACCATCTCCCACGAAGTCGGTCAATCGCTTGTAGCCGAGATAACAGACCTGAAAACCCCTGAAAATATTGTTGTGCAGGATGACTTCTTCGCTTCCGTCACACGCCGGTTCCTCGGGGAAGTCATGGGTATTGCATCCTGTTTCCACAAGAGCCCACCCCTGGCCGGCCACCGTAGAGTTTACCATGGAGGCGGTCTTTCCTCTGCCGAGAGAGAACGATACCGCAGCTCCGCCGGCCCTGCAATGGTCGCCACTGTCCAAGTTTCCCATGTCTTGACCGAATGGCCTTCCATGAAAGAAACCGCAGTTGCTCACTATGAGGCTGTTTTCAATGGTTGCTGCTCCCCCGATTTTCATCTGGTTGCCCCCGTTGCCGTAGGCCTTGGATCTCCTTATTTGTGCAAAGGAATCAGGATGGTCCACACCGAGGTAAAGAAGATCCAATCCGTCAGAGACATTGTACCTGAAAACGGAATCCTCGATGAGCCATCTTCCGCCGGAGCGAGCCAGTCCCACCCCGTCTCCGTACCCACCACAGGTCTCCTGTCCCCAGCAATGAGCGTATTCCAGAGAGGGAAAGGTTTCCGGGCAGCCGTTCCATTCCACCTTCAATCTTCTAAAAGTGACTCTGCCCCTGTTGCCGCTGTTTCTTCCGATGTCCCCGTCCCAGCCTACACCTCCGTTTCCGGCCAACCTCACGTGCTTGACGGTCCAATGGGAGAGGCGACCGGCATGAACACCCGCCCAGGCCAATCCGTGAATATTGAGATTTTGCAGGGTAACGTTCGAAGAATCTGCAGCATAGATGCCCACGTCTGCATACTTGCCATAGGGAAAGCGGTTCCTTTGGCACCTCACCGAGGACCTGCAGTGGTCGTTGGCGCAACTCGAATGATCGGTGATTTCGAGGCATTCCAGGCATGCATTGGAAGTGTTGGTGAGATCGATAACGGTTTCCGCCCTTTCGGTTCCCCATAGCTGCGGCTTGTGGCGGCATCCTGTCTGCCAGCCTTTCCCCACTATTCGAGTAGGATGGGCCGGATCGGGTCCTGAAGGAAGCGGGGGCAGGCGGCACGCCCATGACCAGTCAGTACTGCACCAGGCCGTATTGGGAGCTCCTATGCCCATCTTGTAACTCCCCTGGCCGATGACGAGCGTATCCCCTCCCTTGATCCTCCAGAAGGCCGACTCATCCTG
>JAAYUJ010000695.1 GCA_012517775.1 Deltaproteobacteria bacterium | reverse complement strand
GGGTGCTCGATGAGAGATTCAACCCCCCCGAGGGAGACAGCCAGAGTAATGAGGCGCACGCTGTTCATGACGGAAATCCCTCCCTCGAGACCGCTTTTCACTCCGAAACAGATCATGGCTCCGAACCCGTCCATCTGCTGTTTGGCAAGCTCATGCTGGGGATGCTCGGGGAGGCCCGGGTAACGCACCCATGTCACATTTGGGTGGCTTCGCAGATAAACGGCCAGTTGCATGGCATTGGCCTGTGCCTTTTCCAGCCGCAGGGGCAGGGTGCGAACCCCTCGCAAAATGAGCCAGGCTTGGTGGGGATCCATGGTACCCCCGAAGAGGGTCAATGTCCGCCTGATTCTCTTGTAAAGCTCAGAGCTGCCAGCCACTATCATCCCGCCCACCACGTCACTGTGGCCGTTGATATATTTGGTGAGGCTGTGTACGACAACGTCGGCGCCCAGCTGGAGGGGGCGTTGAAGATAAGGGCTTGCAAAAGTATTATCCACCGCAAGGATGGCACCTTGAGCGTGGGCGATTTCCCCGGTGCGCCGAATGTCTGTGAGGATCATGGTGGGATTGGTGGGAGTCTCAAGGTAGACCATCCGCGTTTTGCCCTTTTCCATGGCATGAAGAGTATCTTCAGGATTGGAAGTATCCACAAAAGTGGTGCGTATTCCGAAACGGGAGAGCTCGCTTTCCAGAAGGACCCGAGTGGTGCCGTAAAGGGAATCGGTGGCCACTACGTGGTCGCCCCCATTGAGGGTCGAAAGAAACAGGGTGCTGATGGCTGCCATGCCCGTCGCTGTTGCTGTTCCGCCGTAGCCTGCTTCCATGGACGCCACATTTTCCTCCAGAGCATTGATTGTCGGATTTCCCAAACGTGTGTAGATGTATCCGGTCTGTTCACCGGAAAAACGGGCTGCGCCATCTTGGGCACTGGGAAAGGAAAAAGTGGAACTCTGGAAAATGGGTACGGAAACCTCGCCAACGATGGGATTCTCCAGACCACCCAGATGAATGGCTCTTGTGGATTTCCCCATTGCATCGCAGGCTTTCTTGTCTTTCATCCGACTGTCCCTCCTTCGGTTTTTGCGTCAGGTCGTAACGATGCACGCAGCGCTTGCGGTCATACAGACCTTATTCACGGATCATGACTCATGTCGGAATTGTTATACCATTTGTATGATCCGTACAAGATCAGTCGAGCGCAAGAGCGTCTTGACAAGCATGTGTTCAGATTCTAAGAAGGACGAAGATGAGTTTCGTTCAGGTTTCGAGATTACATTTCGTAGCTTGTGAATGAAACGAGAGACTTCCATGTTGGGCGAGGCTGCAATGAGCTACAGTTTCAGGCAGGTTTGCGTGCTGTGTTGGTTTTTCATCGGTATGGGATTATTCTGCCTGCTCATTGGGTGTGCGCCCATCAAACCCATGAGAGTCGCGGCGGTTGCCCTGACCGTTCAGGATGTTGCCCATGCGGCGGCCAGGCAGAACGACCCGTACATTGTCAAGGAAGGGACCCCGGCTTACCTCATGCTCCTTGATGGGCTCATCGAGGCTTATCCGCAGAACCGGGAACTCCTGATCGCCGCCTGCCAGGCCAATGCTTCCTATGCGTCATCGTTCCTGGAAGATGAGGAGGGGGAGAGGGCCACACGACTTTATCAGAA
The DNA here is from genome assembly GCA_012517775.1 of Deltaproteobacteria bacterium. GTDB lineage: Bacteria > Desulfobacterota > Syntrophobacteria > Syntrophobacterales > Syntrophobacteraceae > JAAYUJ01. The sequence goes on along the minus strand of JAAYUJ010000695.1, from coordinate 1,680 downwards.
AGCAAAACGATATGGGTTTCGGGCGCTCTCAGAAAAAGTGGATTTTGCTCAATCTGCTTCCGGAAGCCTGGAGGATTTCTCTGCCGGACTTGCCTTGTTCACGAAAAGAGACGTGCCGGCGCTTTTCTGGACGGCGAATGCCTGGGCCAGTTGGATCAGCGGCAATATCGGCAGCGTGGAAGCCATGGGGGACTTGCCCTTCCTTGAAGCCACCATCAGGAGGATTTTGGAGCTGGAGGATTCCTACTATTTTGGAGGACCCCATCTTCTCATGGGGATCTTTCTTGCGGCAAAGCCTGCCGCTATCGGGGGAAACCTGCCGGCGGCGAAACAACACTTTGAACGTGCTTTTTCATATGGCGCGGGCAAGGTGCTCATGGCAAAGGTTTATTATGCCCAGTACTATGCACGGGGGGTAAAGGACAGGGTTCTCTTCGAGCAGATCCTCAGGGAGGTTCAAACCGCGCCTGTGGATGATCCACCGGACATGGTTCTTGGGAATGTTATGGCCAAGGAGAAGGCGAATCGATTGCTTGACAAGACGGAGGAGTACTTTGGAGAGACGCTGTAGAGTAAGGTGGAACGGATACATCACGAACAGGGAAAGCTCTGGTCTTTCCGAAACCGGTGAATTCTCTGTGGCTGACAATGCTAACCGGCGGTTGTGGCACACAGGGTTCTGTGTCTATATGGTGATGGCTTTTTCCCTCGTTTTTTCCGGCTTTCTCATGCCAGAAAAGACATGGTCTGCTCCCGAGCATGAGATCAAACTGGCTACCCTTGCACCCGAAAACAGCACCCTGATGAAAATCTTCAATGAAATGAACAGGGAACTCCTCGAAGAGACGGGAGGGAAAGTAGGCTTCAAGATCTTCGCCGGGTTCGTTCTGGGTGATGAGGAAGACGTCCTGAGAAAGCTGCGGGTCGGGATGATCCACGCAGCAAGTTTCACCATGGCGGCCCTGACCGATGTGAATCCGGACCTGCGGGTGCTCCAGGTGCCTTTTCTTTTCGACAATACTCGGGAAGTGGATCATGTGCTGGGAAGAATGGAAGCTGACCTGAAGCGGGGTTTTGCGGAGAAGGGCTTTGAGATTCTGGGATGGCCTGAGCTCGGTTTTCTCTATTTCATGTCCACGAATCCTGTTTCGAGCGTGGACGATATCAAAGGCAGGAAGGTGTGGGCACGGGCGAATGCACCCATGTCTCAGGCCCTCATTGACAGGATCGGCGTATCCACGGTGGCCATCAACGCTCCGGACGTCCTCATGGCACTCCAGACAAACTTGTTGGATGTCGTTTACAATTCCCCATATTATGCCGTCGTGACTCAGTGGAATACGCAGGTAAAGTATTTGACCGACCTCCCTCTAGCCTATATCGGAGGGGCATTGCTCATAGACCGGAAGGTTTTCACGAGGCTGACTCCTGCACTCCAGGAGACCATGAAGAGGGTTTGTGGCAAATACGCCCGGCTCATCGTGGAAAAAACCCGCCAGGACAATGCCGAAGCCATGAATCTGATTCTCACGAGAGGAGTAAAAAGAGTCACCCCAAGCCCGGAACAGGCAAAGGAATTCAAGAAGGTCAGCGATGAGGCCATGTCCTCCATGGACTCGAAAGTCTTACCCTTTGAGACTTTGAAGAAAGTGAAGGCGACCCTTGCCGAATTCCGGGGCG
>JAAYUJ010000123.1 GCA_012517775.1 Deltaproteobacteria bacterium | reverse complement strand
TAGCGGAAGATGAGAGGGGGGCAATTCTCTCAGGAAATGTGAAGCGTCTTCTTGCAGACAGCAATCTGCCATAAAGGCTGCGGTGTGAGCAGAGACCTTACGATGCGCATGGTCGGTCACCCTTCCCTGCGGAACTCGCAGATTATACATCATTAATGACATCCACCGCCATAGTTCCCAGAACAGGCTATCTTTACGTCGTCATGGCGGCGACGCTTTGGGCGGTCTCCGGTTCCTCAGGCAAGTTCCTCTTTCAGAGCGGGGTCACTCCTTTTGAACTGGTACAACTTCGGGTCACCCTGGCGTCGGCTTGTCTTTTCATCTGGCTTTTGGCAAGCGGTGGGAAGCGCATCCGAATTGCTCCCTCGGATATCCCTTATTTCATCATCCTTGGGGTATGTGGGATGGCCATGGTGCAGTTCACCTATTTCTACACCATCAGTAAGATCCATGTGGCCATTGCCATCCTCCTTGAGTACATGGCCCCCACATTCATCGCCCTCTATTCAGTCCTTTTTGCCCGGGAGAGGCTGACTCAACTGATGATCGCGGCGATTGCCGGTTCGACCGTCGGCTGTTACCTGGCTGTGGGGGCATACAATCTGAATCTCCTCTCCATGAACCTGGAAGGGATCCTTTCGGGGATTGCGTCGGCCGTTGCTTTTGCCTGGTATGCCATCCAGGGAGAAAGGGGCATGCGCAGGTATCACCCGTGGACCGTGCTCTTTCATGCCCTCCTCTACGCAGCTATATTCTGGAATATCGCCTTTCCTCCCCTAGAAGCCTTCACCCGCTCATACACTGCGGTTCAGTGGGGATGGATTCTTTACATCTCCATCCTTGGAACCGCCGTCCCTTTCGGACTGTATCTAGAAGGAATCAACCTCATCCGATCAACCCGCGCCAGCGTGACAGCCACCCTGGAGCCTATTATGGCCGGTCTCATCGCTTATGTTTTCCTCGGGGAGAAACTCGAGCCTTTACAGGCTCTGGGTGGCGGTCTCGTGCTGGTTTCGGTCACCCTTCTGCAGACCGGGAAAGAGCGTGACGACAACACTCCCGCCTTGATTCGCACGCGACAGAAGAGGCTGGATTCATGACGGCCCAGCGGGAAGGAGCAAACCGCCGGGAAGAGATCGTGCTATCTTGTTGTCTCTGAATCGAGTTTGTGCTCAGTTGCACACCAGACACTCGTGGAGCTTGGGAACTCTCATTCGAAACTCACGTTTCTTTCGAATCTCCATGGAAAAAAAGACTATACTTTTTCGAGAATTTATCCTAAAAATAAGCCATTGGTCTGGAGGTTGCTCTACTCACGCGCTGGCTTTGTGGTGGTTTTTTCGGGGGCGAAAGGTGTGTGGCGCGACTTGTTTTGTGAAATAAATAACTTGGACCTCGTCGGATTTTCGATGGGGTCCGGAGGTGCGGGCATAGAGGTCGAAGGCGTTTTGTCAACTCAAAAGGTGGGAGGTGGGATCATCTTCAAAGTAGCGTGTTTCTAGACCTGGTCTCAAAAACTGATCGAGGAATGTAGAGGAGGTATGATGCAAGCTGTTGCTCAAGCAAAACAACCGGTAAGGACCGAGGCTGTATGGGACTTCCTGCAG
>JAAYUJ010000122.1 GCA_012517775.1 Deltaproteobacteria bacterium | reverse complement strand
TCTTATGGAATATGGACTCAGAAGGTACGAGGCAGCACAGAGACTCCTATGGCTGCTGGTTTTCCTGGTCTCCCTCGGGTTCGCATATCTTCTTAAGGGATCGGATGCGTACCAACGATCATACCCCGTGCCGACTGTCAGCGCCGTTAAAGGCATGAGCTTCTGGCTCGATCTTCAGGGCATTCAAGTTCAGCCTCCAGCCCCGGTCGTGCCCAAGACAGGGACACAGGAAACAGGCGACCTTCAGCGCAGTATCCAGGCGGGTCCAAGAATTCTGGCCGGCATCATGATCTACCTGATTCTGGTCACAACCGTCTTCCTGGGACTGAGGAGCGTGTGGCTCGCGGTTCAGTTCGTGGGAAAGCACCTCATGCAAATTCTTCTCAGTGCAAATATCAAGAAGCCGGCCAGACGCCCGGGGATGCCTCTTGAGAGCTTTGCCAGGGGATCGGAACGCTTTTTTCCGGCTGAAGCCTTGGCTAAACAGGTCAATCAGTTTCCCCTTTCCCTCATTTTTCATCCGTTCAAGCGGCTGAAGCTCATGCTCTCCCATCCCCAGTCCGCCATCTCAGCAGAAGAGTTGACGGAGAAGGAACGGCGCATCGCCGACACCGACTGGCAGATCCTCTGGCAATCCTGGCAACCGTTCAACTGGGTGTTCTGGGCACTTCCTGTGCTTGCGCTGATTCAGTCCTGCTCTCTCTTCTATTTGGAGCTCCTGCCGATCCTCTCGGGGAAGCGCGAGATTTCTGAAGTCTCGACACCCCTTCTCACCGGTCTCATTCCCCTGATCCAGGTGGTGGTCATAGCGGCTTTTCTCAAGATCGCCTCGGCTCTGTTGAAACGCATCGATGAGTTTTATCTTTCCAACGTGGACGCACTGATCTACGATCAATTTCTGTCGCGACTGCCGTTCCAGAGTGGGGATACCATTATCCTGCTTCAAGCCATGCAGAAACATTTTCAGGAGATTCAATCCGCTTTGAAACGGATTGAACGTTTGTATGCCACGCATTCGGCCTCAGAGGAGAAGGTCCAGGAAGGCAAGCAGAATTGAAAGACTCCAACGCCCCATCGCCCCTGGGTTCTCTCCTGAAAGGGTTCCTGAAGCGGCATCCTTCCTTTTCGGCCAGTCCCCTGGGAGACTGGCGTGACCTGGTGGGAGAGCAGGTTGCGCGCTATTCTCAGCCGGTGTCCCTCAAGAAGAAGGTGCTCGTGGTCCTTGCATACGACTCCATATGGAAGCATCACCTGGAGCTCAACAAGGAAGTCCTTTTGGAAAAGATCAACGAAAGAGCTCCCGAGCCCATGGTGGAAAAGATTGTGATTCATGTGGGCGAGTTGCCCGAAGGCTTACCCGTTCTCAACCCAGCCCACCTGCAGCTGGAGAAGCTTTCTGCCACGCGCTTCCGCCAGAAAAGAAAGAAGAAGAGCTCCCTGCGACAGTTGACGCCGGAAGAGAAGGAGTTGATTCAGAGTCTGCCGGATCCGGATCTGAGAGTTGTCGGCACTCGCCTCCTGCGAAGGACGGACAGGGAGGGACCCTAGAAAGGGCCCATGAGACAAGCATCAGGGCTTCCTTGCTCTTCCTCGCTGCCGGCCTGATTATTGTTCTTTAGAATTGGAATGCGTGGCCTCGTTTTCTTCATGGCGGGAGAGGGGTACAAGTGTGTCCGCCTCTCACACTCTCCCAATCACCTTGCCGGTATAAGAGGATTCATATCCCGGAAGGGCAGCCAGTTCATCACGCAGGGTCCGGGATTGCAGGACATCGAGAAGGACCTTGATGGCAGAGAGGTCCATGAGATCCGATGGAATGACCAGATCGCACCGAACGAATTCCATGGGTACAAAATCGAGCTCATAGGCACTGGCCACGGCACGGAGTCCCAGAGCGGCATCGGCCAGATTCATCAAAACCATTTCGGCACACTGGCTATGAGTGGGTAACAAATAATCATATCCCTGGATCGACCGGCTATCCACGCCCGCCTGTGCCAGTCGATCATCCAGCAGAACGCGGAGGGCTGCGCCCGGTTCCCGATTGACGAACCGCACCCGGCCACCCGCTAAATCCTTTACCGACCGGATGGAGAGGGGGTTACCGGGGGCCACCATCAACCCCTCCTCAAAGGATGAAAAGGCCACGACCATCGCCTCGGCACCGTGAAGACGGTCACGTGCGAATTGAACGTTGGCTTCAGTGGATCCAATATTGTGGAGGTGAGTTCCCGCGATGTGGGTATAGCCTCCCGCAAGCCTTTCCAATGCCAGCTGACTGGATGCAAACCGGCAGTGTACCGTTGCGTCGCATGCCCACCGAGCCATGTGGGCAGCCAGGATGGCGAAAGCCGGGTCGCAACCCAGCAGCAGGATCTTGCCGTTAAAGTAGTCCGACTTGGGGAGGAGCTGAACTCGACCGCCACCCGGCTGAAGCAGACCGTCCGCCGCTTGAAAACCGTCGTGCATCATCCACCGGCCATCGAGGGGATAGGCAATGAACCGATCCCGGACTCGCGCCACCGAGACTCGAGGATTCTCCCGCCCTCCTTTCTCAACGAGGGTGATAGACTGGTCCTGGTCCGATTCGTCAAGGGCAAAGAGGTCCTCCACCCTGCAGCTCAACTCCCGGGCCAGACGAAGAGCCAATGCGGTGTTGGGCATATACCGGTTGGATTCCATGTCATAGATGGCCTGTCGCTTCACGCCCACACGCTCAGCGAGCTCGTTCTGCGAAAGCCCTCTCGCCTTACGCACCGCTTTGAGGTTGCATGTCATCTTTTCCTTGCCCGCTGCCATGATCGTACTCTCCTGAATCCATTTTGAAATTCGGACTGGTATGAACTACAAGAATGTAGCTTATAATGTATATACCAATTAGCAGGTCCATAGAAAAGCTGGAAGAAGCGTGAAGCCCTGTGTAAACGATCCGGTCGTTATTCCTCCGGATCGTCCTGAATTCGGTTTATCCGGACTGTTCCAACTTGCGGCTGAGAAAGGGAAGATGCTGAGGTCCGACGAGACATTGCAGCCGCCTCAGCATCTCCGTGGTGGGTGAAAGCTCAGTCAATGGTTGCTCAAAGTCTCACTCTTTAATGGCTGCCGGGGCCTTGTATCCTGAAGCGGGGAGCAGTCATTCCTTCTATTCTTTGCCCTCTTTCGGTTTGGTGAATGCGAGAAAAGTGCATAGCTTGCAGATATCGAAACCGGGATAGGTTTCACCCGTGCGGGGGAAAGACACCCCGCCGTCGCGAACGGTGCGCTCCAACGTCCAGTGAAAGGTGGTCTCAAGATGATCATAGGGCCATATCCAGTTCACTTCGCCCTGCTCGGTCTTCCCTGCGGTCTTGCTGCTGCTGCACATCTGAGTCACATTGGGCTTTTGAGTGACGTAACACTGAACACAGCCGTGACAGATCGAAGAATTCATGGTCATGACCATTTCGAACGGGTGAGTGTCATGGGCGGCACACCAGTCATTCGCCAAGTGATAGGATTGAAGAGGATCGCACATCCCGTGGATCACGTCAGGCTTGAATGAGGCTTTGTGTAAAGGGGCTGTGGCAAAGGCGAGAAGCCCTGAGGGAAGGCGCTTTTTGGTTAGAATGAATCTCTCGGCCTGCTCCCTGTTCTTGGTATACTTCAGGTGACTCTTGATTTCCCCTTCGTCCAGCTCCTTCCAGCCCATTACATACTTGGCGTTTGAACAGCCAAGCTTCTCACTGGTTCCTAGAAGGATGTCGCCGCGTTGCCTAGAAGCGGCGACGAAATGGCAGAAGGTGTAAGGGCGTAACGCCACCTTATAGTCTTGTTCGGTCCTGAAAGCCTCCAGTTCACCCTCCTCGAAAAAGTACTTCACCGCTACAGGATAGTACTTCATTTTGAGCAGGTTCCTGAGCCCGAAGACGATATCGGGATGGCTCAGTTTCCCATCCTGATTTTCCGCGTTATTCAACAACTCCCTGGCCAGCTGAACATCGTCCATGTAGACATCCGTTTTGAGCATTTGCTTCACCTCCATGAGTTCTTGTGAGTCCGCTCTCCCAAAATCCGTGCCGTGCATGTTGCTGAGCATCCGTTGCCATTTGAACCGATGCACTCTTCGATCGCCCGCTGACCGAGCCTTTCATTGGCGTCAAGATCTCCAGAAATCTCAGCCGAGATTTGAGCAGATGTCTTGTGTATCCTGCAGACCTCGCTGAGGTGGAAATGAGGCGGCCGCAATCCGGCTCCCATAAGCAAGACCATTTCTTGACAGATCATCGGTCCATGACATAATAATCTCCAGCAGGATGACAAGACGGCGACCATGTTCCAAAATACATAGCATGGAATCGTGCATGATGTCCTTCTGCAATTTTCTGGTGTTGACAAGACTTCGGAAGTAGTTATTTAATAAAATTAATTAGTTATGCTAAGCAAAATCAGCACCTTGTCGGTTTTCCGCCAGCAATTTTTCCCTCACCCATTTAACTCTTTTCGTAAGCCACCGGCATGGCCGGTGGTGGGGTGTGGGGGCGAAGGCCCTACACATTTGGTGAAGCGACATTGTCGCTGAGCAGCGCCAGTCGGAGTCTGTAATCGGAAGGATTTCGATGCAAGGCTGCGACTGGCAGAGAAATAGAGAACTTGTCCTTCTCAAGCCACCGACAAGGTCGGTGGTCATTGACTGAAGGAGAACAACTATGAAGCTGAGTGCCAGAAACGTGATTAAGGGAAAAGTTGTGGATGTTAAGGAAGGTATGATCATGGCAAAGGTTAAGGTGGACATTGGCGGAGGCAATGTGGTCACTTCCCTCGTCAGTGTCGAGGCTGTCAAAGAGCTCAACGTCAAGCCCGGCGAGGAAATCTATGTCATGATCAAGGCAACCAGCGTCATACTGGCCAGGGAGTAACTTGACAGGCTCCGAAAGAGTCTCGGATGATGATCAATTTTTCGATCGCTGTCTCCTGGTCCACCGGCAAGGCCGTGCTCCGGGGCTTGTTCAAATACTTGCTTGTCTCTTGGGTATGGGGCCCCGGTGCCAGCCCGTATGAAGGGTTCTCACTTCAATGGAGATCACGTCTGCTGATTCTGGTAGCTTCTCAATAAGTCCCGGTTACGACTGCCTCGTAGGTCGAGTCTCCATACCCGACATTCCGCTGCAAATGCTGATGTGATTGGAATCACGACCTACTTATCGAGAAGTTGCTGATTCGGCAGGGAAGTCCTCTTTTCAATAATGATCCATAATCCTTCCTCGTTGTTGTGGATGATGGAATAGTAAGAGATTTCCGCGGCCTTCAATGCGGTCTTAAAACGGGAGCGGGTATCGGGGCTCAAGTTGCGCTCTACCTTTTCATACCACTCGTCGCTGCCATGATTGCGGACCTTCATTTTTTGTGCGATTGCTTCCAATAAAGGCGCTGAGCCGAAACCACCCCCGATGTAGGCCATGCCGCCCGGGGCGAGCACCCGGTAAATCTCCCGGAAAGCCCGGGTGCAATCCTCCCAGAAGAATACAGACCCTCGACTCACAGCCAGGTCAACGGTATCGTCCTGCAAACCGATGTCGGTCACATCTCCCCGCAGAGTGTCGGTACGGTCCTCCAGGCCGTTTTCGGCAATCCTTCGGCGGACAAGGTCGAGCATTTCTTCAGACTCATCCAGGAAGAGCACAAGAAGATCTGTTGCCTGCACAAGGGCAAGGCCCAGATATCCACCACCACATCCGATGTCCAGGCATGTACCTTGGGTGATACGTGTCTTTTCGAGGATCTGCCCGGCAATCACAGGATAGACCGGAGCAAAAACGGTACAGGCCAAATAATCAAAGGATTGGGCATCGATTTTCATGGAGATCTTCACGGATGACTGTCCTTAACCTTCGAAGGATGCTCGGATATCATGTTTATGGCGCAGCCCATGGTGTTCGGTCCGTAGAGCACAGATGTAAACCCTTTGGACAGAATCACCTCCGACAAGTCGAAGGTGCTGAATCGGCCAAGGTCGGGATAGCCGTCATAGGGGACATATATGGGAATACGATCCAGAAAAATGGGAACATGCTTGATATCAAACCCGCGTACATTCACCACATCATTTCGTTTCGTGCACCGGTATGGGTCAGTGCCACACCCGGGAGAGTATTCAATGCATCGCCCAGGAAATCCTTATCGAGGAGCTGCATCTCATCGTCGGATATCTTATCGACGGTCTTGTTCCTGATATCTTCATAGTCTTCCACAACTTCAATTACGCCGAGATCGAACACCTGGGCTTTCGCCCAATCAGGGTCATCGGTTGGCGCCTCCTGCGCCATTGTCTGTGAAACGATTCCAAGCACACAAATGATAAAGAATGCGATGAACGTTTTGACCCTCCCCCACCGATTCCATCCAGCCATCTTCATACCCCCCTCCTCGATTGCCGTGAGAACATTGCATCCGCAGGCACCCGGGCTGTGGAACGTCCGGAGCCTGTGAACTCAAACGGGCGCCATTCTCCTTTTGCCGGTCTGCCCATTCCCTTTCGCCGGGGGAGGTGCTCTCGACGGGAATGATTTCCAGCTCAGGGGCAGCAAAAGCATCTTGATCCCCAGCAGGAATTGGGTGTAGAAAGAACTTTATTCACGTCAAAATGTATGGTTTAAAGACTACGATATGTCGTGTTTCAAATTCGATGAGTCTTTTATGAATTATGATTTGCATATTTTGTGAAGAACGTGGCCAATTCCCATGCTCTTCGCGCTGGAGGTGCCGGTGGGATTGCGGATGGCAACGGGAGGCTTAGCTCATGCAGTTGATCCAGAAACTCCATGACTGCTTTCTCGAAAAGGCACAAGGGACCAGGGTGGTGTGCCTCTCTATTGGTTTGAGTTACACAGCCGTGATCACCGACGACGGTGGAATGGGAGTGGCCTACACGGATGCGGGCGACAGGCATTGTTCTCCGACGCACAGGGACTATCGGGATTACGAAGGTGAACCTGCGGTCGAGTTGCTGGCCCGAATCAAGGATTCCGTGCCTCTCCATCGCAGCATGGGACTGGCTCTCATAAATGCGCTGAATTATCACGAGGCCGCTGCGCTCCCGGAGGATTCATCCGACCGCATCTGGATGGATGCTTTCGGCATAGGGCGGGAAACCCGCGTGGCGATGGTTGGATTTTTCCGCCCTTTGATGAAGCTTTTCAAGGATCGCGGTGCCCTTGTGGAAGTACTGGACGACCACCAGGGCATTGGAGAGCGCGGCAGTTTTTATGGGAAACTGGACGGATGGGCGGAAGTCTTGTTGCTGACCTCGACCTCCATTTTGAACAACAGCACGGAGGAGGTGCTCAGCCGTCTTACCCCTGGTGTAAAGGTCGTCATGCTTGGACCGAGCACCCCCATGATCGTG
>JAAYUJ010000694.1 GCA_012517775.1 Deltaproteobacteria bacterium | reverse complement strand
CTTTCCACCTGGTAAGGGGCAACCTGGACACGTGCCTGGTAATGGATCGCATTGAGAAGAATCATGATCCGATCCCTGGGCTTGAGCTCCTTCAGGAAGATCCCGGCCAGTCCGGCAAAAGGCCCATCCGTCACCCTTACTGAGTCCCCGGTTTTCAAGTCGGGAGAGGTCATCACCACGAACCCGTCCTTGATCCTCTCCTGGATAGTCTGGATGATCCGCTCATCCACGGTGATGGGATACCCTTCCGTATCCCCCACGAGCCTTCGCACTCCCCTGGTATATCGGATCATGTGTGCATAACGTTCAAGACTGAATCGCGAAAAAATGTATGAGGGAAAGAGCTCCTCGATCACCTCGGTGTAACGGCCTTTCCTCACTTTGTTTCGCTTAAGCTTGGGAGTGAAGACCTCGATTTCCGGCAGCAGGGTGAGCTTCTGGGCAACCACGTCTGCCTGCCTGGGTTTTGTGAAAATGCAGTACCAGTGTTTCAGATCTTTATCGGATTCTTGCATAGACGTCCTCGAAGCGGACAATATCGTCTTCGCCCAGATAGCTTCCTGTCTGGACTTCTATGAGCTCGAGAGTGATCTTCCCAGGATTCTCGAGACGGTGGTTCACGCCGATGGGAATGTAGGTGGATTCATCCTCCTTGAGAAGGAAGGTCTCCCCGTCCCGGGTCACCAGAGCCGTGCCACGCACCACCACCCAGTGTTCGGCACGGTGGTGATGCTTCTGCAGAGAGAGTTTCTCCCCCGGTTTCACCCGAATGCACTTCACCTGGAACCGATCCCCCACAACGAGGCCCTCATAGGACCCCCACGGGCGGAAGACTTCCCGATGGATCAAAGCCTCCTCCCTTGATCGGGCCTTGAGTGCCTGCACCAGGGTTTTGATCTCCTGCACATCGTCACGACCCGCCACCAGGACGGCATCAGCGGTTTCGACGATGACCAGGTTTCGAACTCCAAGGGCCGCCACCAGGCGCTCTGTGCTGTGGATGTAACAGTCTTCCACCTGGTGGGTGATCACATCCCCCGTGGTGACATTCCCTTCCGCGTCCTTTCCCTGGACATCCCAGATGGCGGACCACGATCCCAAATCGCTCCAGTTTTCGGACAGGGGGATGACCACTCCCCGGTCCGTCTTTTCCATAACGGCGTAATCGAGGGAAATGTTGGGGCTCTCGGAAAAAGCCCCGGCGTCCAGGCGAAAGAAGTCCAGATCGCTCAGTCCCCCGTTATACGCAAGTTCGCACGCTGCAATGATTTCAGGCGCAAGCCGTTTCATCTCCTCGATGATCCGGGCCGCCCCGAACATGAATATGCCGCTGTTCCAGAGGTATTTGCCCGATTCCAGGTATTTTCGCGCTGTGTCGGATTCGGGCTTCTCCACAAACCGACTGATGCGGAGCACCTGGCTGTCGCCCTTGTCAAGGGGCAAAGGGTCCCCTTTCTCAATATATCCGTAGCCCGTCTCGGGCTGGGTGGGCAGAACTCCGAACGTGATGAGATGACCCCGCTGGGCTGCTTCCAGGCCGAGCATCATGGCCCTGGTGAAGGCGTCGCTTCCCGGCATGTGATGGTCAGCCGGGAGGACGAGGAGAATGGCGTCGGGATTCCTGGAAAGTGCGTCCAAAGCCCCCAGGACGACGGCGGGCGCCGTATTCCTTCCCATAGGTTCCAGAAGGATGGAAGCCGGCTTGATGTTCACGGCCCTGAGCTGCTCTGCAACAAGGAAACGATGATGATCGTTGCAGATGACAATGGGACCGTCGACTCCATCGAGTCCGGCAAGACGCAGAATGGTGTTCTGAAGCAGGGTGCGGGCGCCTACAAGGGGGAG
>JAAYUJ010000693.1 GCA_012517775.1 Deltaproteobacteria bacterium | reverse complement strand
GGGAACTGAAGCGATCGAAACTCTATGACAAGACCTTCGAGCATGCATACCGGAAATCAGAAGTCTCCTCATGAAAGTCCCATCGCTATCGTGGCCGTTACCCGCAATGGGGTGCGTCTTGCCATGCAGCTTCAGGCGGAATTGCCTGGAAGTGTTTGTTTCGTGCCCCGGCGGCACCAATTCGCCCTTGCCATGGGAGCCAACGCTTACGATCACCTGGGAGGCCTTTTCCCCGAGCTGTGGAAGAGCCACAAGTCACTGGTCTGCATCATGGCGGCAGGTATTGTCGTACGCTTGATCACACGGCTCTTGCGCAATAAAGCGACTGACCCGGCGGTGGTTGTGATGGACGAAAGGGCTCAGTTCGTCATCAGTCTGGTATCCGGCCACCTGGGGGGAGCAAACGATCTCGCGAGGGAAGTTGCCGCGCTGACAGGCGGTCAGGCAGTCATCACGACCGCATCCGATGTGGATGGAAGGCCGTCTATCGATCTGATTGCCAGAGAATTGAGCCTGGAAATCGAGAACCCGTCAATGCTCGCGCGGACGGCTCGGGCAATCCTCGAAGAAGAGAGCCTGTGGGTGTTCGATCCGGACGGTCGTCTCAGGAAAAGCCTGGCGGGTCTCGGCAATATTGTCTGGTGGCCGGATGAAGAGAGGCAGGGGGAAAGCGATCTGCCGAAGGGCTCCCCAGGTATCTGGGTTTCGGAGAGGATGCCTCCCCCGGGAGTGGATTGCCTGATCCTGCGTCCACGAAATCTTGTCGTTGGCCTGGGCTGCAACAGGGGGACCGGAGTCGATGAAATCCTTGGACTTCTCAAGGAGGTTCTTGGTCGCACAGGGGTTTCAGCCGCATCCATCAGGAATCTGGCGAGTATCGATCTGAAGACGGATGAGCCGTGCCTGCTCGATGCGTCGGCGGAATTGAAGCGACCCATTCATTTCTATCCTCGAAGAGAACTGGAAGGGATGGTGGTGCCGAATCCGTCTCCAGTGGTGGAATCACACATCGGAGTGCAGAGTGTATGCGAAGCAGCGGCCCTCTTGAGTGCAGGGAAAGGGAATCTTGTGATACCGAAGCAGAAGACCGCCAACGTGACCCTCGCCGTGGCCCGGGTCGACTATCTGTTGTAAGCCTGGGACCCGGCGGGCGATCCTACCTCATCCCGGAGGCGTTGAAAGCTTTGGAATCATCGGAGATCATTCTGGGCTACAAGACATATTTGGAACTGATCGCCGATCTCCTCGAGGGGAAGAGAGTCGTTTTGGGCAGGATGAGCAAGGAGATCGAACGGTGTGAAACAGCCATTGACTTTGCAGTCCGCGGAGAGCGTGTTGCACTCGTATCGAGCGGAGACGCAGGGATCTATGGGATGGCCGGCCTGGTTTTGGACCTGTGCTGTCGGAAAGGGCTTCACGTTGGACCATCCGTAGTAAAGAGCGGCCGGCAAGTGGACCTGGTGATGGAGATCATTCCAGGGGTTGCAGCTTTCAATGCCGCCGCTTCCCTCTTGGGGGCTCCGCTCATGCACGACTTCGCCGCTGTCAGCCTGAGCGATCATCTGACGCCATGGGAGTTGATCGAGAGAAGACTCATTGCGGCAGCTTCAGCAGATTTC
>JAAYUJ010000121.1 GCA_012517775.1 Deltaproteobacteria bacterium | reverse complement strand
GCGATAATGATCCTGGCCAGCGGGTTGATTTTCAAAAGTTTGTCAAGGCATTCCATTCCACTCTGGTTCGGCATGATCAGATCGATCATTACCAGATCAATGGTTGGCCACTCCCTTGCGTAAATCTTCAACGCACTATCATTCGATTCCGCAGTGAGCACCGTATAGCCGAATTTGGAAAGCACTTCCGAACAATAACTTCGGATCGCCTCTTCGTCATCGATGACCAGGATGGTCTCTATTCCTCCTTTGAGCTCTTCGGACACTGCTGTTCGGTAGTCGATTCCATTGCTTAGACGCAAGACCGGGAGATAGATGGAAAAGGCGGTTCCATGTCCGAGGATGCTGTCACAGATGATAAAACCTCCATGGTTTTTGACGATCCCATATACCATCGGCAATCCGAGTCCCGTTCCCTTTCCTGCTTCCTTGGTCGTGAAGAATGGTTCGAATACACGTTCCATGGTCTTCTGATCCATACCGTGCCCCGTGTCGGTAACTGCAAGCAGGACATACTCACCGGGCTTCATGTCCAGATGAACCGCACAGAAAGCCTCGTCCAATACAACGTTTTCCGTGCGGATGGTGAGCTTCCCGCCTGCCGGCATGGCATCGCGGGCGTTGACTGCCAGGTTCACCAGAACCTGTTCCAGTTGGGAGGAATCAGCATTGATTGTCTTCAAATCAGACGCAAGACTGAGCTCGATGGAGATCATTTTGGGAATCGTCCGTTCAAGGATGCCGCTCACCTGGGTCACTTCATGGTTCAGGTCCAACGGTCGCAATTTGCTCTCGATCTTCCTGCTGAACGTGAGCAGCTGCCTTACCAGTTCACTTCCCCTTCTGGCGGCTTTCACAATCTCCTGCAATTCACGAGCCCATGTTTCCGCATCAGGCTTCTTGATCCTGATTAGATCCGCATAACCCAGAATGGCCTGCAGCAGATTATTGAAGTCGTGAGCTATCCCTCCTGCCAGAGTCCCCACGGCTTCCATTTTGACCGCGTGCAGCAGTTGAAGCTCTAGCTGTTTCTGTTCAGTGATATCCTTGAGGAAGTTGAGTGTAGCTGGCAGACCCTCCCAGGTCGTCGCTACGGCACTCTGCTGAACCCAAAGTTCTTTCCCCTTCTTCTCTCTCAATCTGAATGAGAAATCACCGGGCACCTTCTGACCGCTCAAGATGCGAAGGTCGTAATCAAGCACCATTTCCCTGTCCTCAGGATGAATCATTTCAACAAAAGGAATGGATGCAAGCTCCTCCCCGGTGAAACCGGTCAGTTGTATGGTGAAAGGGTTGGGAAACTTGACGATACCATTCTGAGCAATAAAAATGGCTTCATTGGCATTGTCCACCAACAGGCGGTACTTTTCCTCCGATTCGCGCAGCGCTTCCTCTGCACACTTTCTGAAGGTAATGTCCTCCGCAGTGAGAAGGTATTTCCCGCCTCTTATGGCTACACTTCTCAAAAGGAATGTCTTCAGAGTTCCCTCGTTGGAGCGGAGTAATGCGGTCGCATCCTTGACCTGACCGTATTCCATTTCCCAGGATGCATCCAGGTTCATATGGCACAGGGATTCCAGCAGCACTCTTTGCTCGAGATCGGGACATACGTCGATGAGCCATCCCTCGAAATCGACCAGTTCCTCCTGTGTGTGACCAAAGAGCTCGGTAAACCGGGGGTTCACGTGTTCAATTTCTAGCCATTCATTCATAAGTGCGATGCCGAAAGGAGCGAATTCAGAAAGCAGCCTCAGCTTTTCCTCGCTTTCTCTAAGGTTTGTCTCCGCCCGTTTTCGCTCGGTGACGTCATTGAAAAGCGACAGAAGGAAATTCTCCCCGCCAAACCGAATCAACTCCACAGACATCAGCACGTCCCGAATCTCCCCGGACTTGCTTCGCACGCGAACGAGCTCCTCACTCAGACTGCCAACTTCCCTGCACCTCCTGGCAATGACTTCCCGCTGAGAGGCATGCTCAAACAACCTTACGTCCCTGGAAGAACGTCCGATCAGTTCCTCGCGACCATAGCCCAACATGCGAAGGAAACTGGTGTTCACATCAATGAAGATGCCTTCCTGGACCGTCGAAAGTGCGGTTGGTGCCGGACTGGAGTGGAACGCCTTGGAGAAGCGCTCCTCGGACATGAGAACCGCGTTCTGTGCCTCTTTTCGCTCTGTGATATCACTCAGAACCACCAGGGAGAATTTCTCTCCGTTCAATTCAAGAGTCCTGGAAGTGAGCTCCACTGGAATGGTAACGCCATCCTTTCCGGAAATCTCCAATTCTCCAAAGAAGTCACCATCGAGTATCCTGCCGTGTGTTTTTCCATGAAGACACGCAGCAGTGCTCTTGGTGAACAGATCTCGAAGCTCCATCTGCATCAGCTCTTCTCTGGAGCATCGGATGATTTCTCCCGCCGCTTCATTGCCATCAATGATTTTGCCGTCCGTCGTGAGCAAAAGAATGGCCTGTGGGGACAGTTCAAAGAGTGTCCTGAAGCGCTTTTCACTGTCCATTAATGCCTTTTCCGACCTTTTCCAGTGCGCGATGCCCTGATTCGCTTTTCGATAGAGCACAAGGAGCGACATAGCAACGGCTGCGAAGAGGGCAAGAATTGAAAATCCACTGGACTTGGCAAACACTTCAAGAGCTTTGTTTGAAACGTTGCTCATATCACTGAGGTGTACAATTTTCCAGCCAGGATCCTGACTCATCTCAACCTGGTGAA
Source organism: Deltaproteobacteria bacterium (assembly GCA_012517775.1). Classification (GTDB taxonomy): domain Bacteria; phylum Desulfobacterota; class Syntrophobacteria; order Syntrophobacterales; family Syntrophobacteraceae; genus JAAYUJ01. The sequence goes on along the minus strand of JAAYUJ010000121.1, from coordinate 1,078 downwards.
CAAGGTACCTTTTACCCGGGAGCTCCTTTGCAAGAGGGACATCCTTCCTTATCAAGCCGGCATCGGTAGAGGGCGCAGCACAGACTTCCGCCACGCCGGAACTCGATGCCCCTTCATGGGAACCCTCCCAAAGAACATGATGAAGCCATTCTTTTCGCGTTGTCCAGAAGACGACCCTGTCTCGACCCGCAATCAGCAGGTTCCCGGAGCAGGCTTCGCGAAGTTCCCTGTCCAGAAGATCCACTGGAAATCCGACCAATGCCACCCCTGCCGCTGTTTCACCATCCGCCGCAAGGACCGGATGGCTGAAACAGAGACCACCCTTCCCATGATTGTCCTTGAGTTTAACGTAAATTGATGGGGTTCCCCGAAGGGCTTGTTGAAAGGATGCACGGAATCCATCGCTGTCATCGATGAAGTCGCACGGAGCCTTGCGGCTACCCAACGCAATCTCTCTTCCCTTTTCATCAAGGAGACAGCAAAGATCGGCTCCCGTTACCCGACAGAAATCGAACAAGAGGCTTTCCACCGCTCGAATTGATACTCTGCCTCCGGCAGCAACCGCATTTCTGACGGTATTGAAATCTGCCAACACCCCTGCTGACCGTTTTCTTTCGCACAAGAACGCGTTCAGGCGATCACGGACCATCTCTGCCTGAAGAACAGCCTGCGAGCAGGTGTCGCGATATATTGAATCGTGCACCGTCAGGTACGAAAAACACCCTGCTCCCAAGGTGACGGAAGCAGCTGTCAGGGCCAATATCAGCACTACTTTGCCAAGGCTCACCTCAGCGATCTCCTCCCCATGAGTTGCCGGAAGCATTTGCATGTGTGAACACATCAGTATTCGTAAGATTTGGCACTTCACTGGAGAGGAAATGAATATCACATGTTGGAACCCTTCGGCGAGCCATCCGGAACCCCGCCGATAGACGACGAAAGACTGAGCAGGGAGTTCTCGCGGCGTCAACCACATTCTCGGTGCGAGTCCAATACGAGCGGGCATGCATTCACTTCAGTCACCAATACCCCGTCTCCAGCACAGATCTCCTGTGAGGACTATTCACCTTTGCCCATT
>JAAYUJ010000120.1 GCA_012517775.1 Deltaproteobacteria bacterium | reverse complement strand
TGCAGGGAGATCTCTTCTATCAGCACCACCGGCGATCGGCGACATATTCTGATTACGCCCTGCTTTCCCCCTTTCCCCCACTGTTTTCTGTCTTCGGACAGGAGGACTACTCACAGAACCGCTTCTATCCACGCGTCGGTTTGGTATATTGCTTCAACGACGGACCTCAGGTGCGACTGGCATACCAACGGTGGTTGCGGCCGTCCTTATTCAGCTCTCTAGGTCCTGTAGCTACCGCCGGCATTCCTCTTGACGACCGCTTGGTCATGCGCGGCGGCGAACTTACCCGTTTGCGCGGCCAATTCGAATGGGAATATTCCAAGAAGAGTTTCGTTTCTGCGTTTCTTGACTACAAAGAGGTGGACAACAAACGTTTTTCACAGACGCCCTTCACGCTGAACGAGCTTGAGTCGCTAGCCAAGCTGCGCCCGCGCCGGCTGGGTTCTCTGGCTAGCGACGACATGCTCGAGTTCGTCAATACACCAGAATACGACGAGGGGAAGATCAGGTCAGCCGGCGTATCGATCAACCATCTGCTCACGGATAAGTGGGGGCTTTTCAGCCGCTATGTGGCAACCTCTTCAGAGAATACCGGCACGACCTTTTCGGGGAACAGAGTACCTTACCTCCCCCGCCACATCTTCGCCCTCGGTGCAACATGGGTCGACCCGAGCGGCTGGTACTTCATCAGCCGCATGGTTTATCGTTCCATCCGATACAAGGATGAAGCCAATCTGGTGCCGCTCGATTCCGGGTGGAGCGGGGCTTTCGACCTGTTCTGGCAATCGAAGGACAGGCACTGGCTTTTGAGAGTATCTGCCGATAACGCCTTCGATAAGAATAATCCGACCCAATACACGGCCGAAATCAATTTTCGATTCTGAGTCAAGTTGCAGATGAGCCTCGAAAAGCGATTTCCCGTCACCTATCACCTGACTTGAAATGGTATCGGCAAATCCCTGCTGAGCTTGAAGCCCCACAGGATTCCCGAGGTTGTCACCATGACGACGATCCCCTCCGGGTCCGGCTCCCGATAAACTTGGACGACTTCTTCGTCAATTCCCCCGGTTTTCCAATAGGGAGAACGTATTTCAACCACGTCGTCGGGGGCTCCGGATCCCCTCCTTCCCTCGTCGTAAAGTTCAGCGGGTTTTCCGGGCATTCCCCCCTTTGGACTGAATACGAGGTGCATCCTTCTTGGCTGAGAGCAGTTTAACAGCCATGATGCTCTTCGGAGCCTTTGCTGGTGGTGTGTCCATATGTGCCGTCCGTAAAACGCAAGAATGATGGCAACCAGATAGGAAGTTGCAATCACAAGCCAGCCGACAAGGGATGGTGAGCCGTCCATCACGGCCAATCCCTTCAAGGCATCCGTTGAAATTGCGAGAAGGAGAGTCCCGAAGGTGAAGAAGAGGAACCCTGCCAGTGCCAGAATTATCCCCATCGCTTTGGCTAGTGTGGCCTCTGTTCTGAGATCATGATGGATGGGAGTATCGTCCACTGCCCAAGCTGCATGGATCATCGCATCCGTTCCGATAATTGCGGCGGCAAGTCCAAAATGGGTCCGCGTCTACCCTGCTCCCGGGCATCGCGGCCCGTCGCATTGCAATAAGCTGGAGTATCGATTGAGACTAATCCGTGAACTGCTCCTCATGAACCTCGGATTTATGCTGCCTCTTCGCGATAGCTCCGGCTGCCATGACCCCGCTGACTGAAGCCTGGATCAGGCCGCGAGTGATTCCAGCGCCATCGCCGATCACAAAGAGATTGCGGAGCGGGGTTTCAAGATCCGGTGTCAGTTTGAGACGCTGGGAATAGAACTTCACCTCCACTCCGTATAGCAGGGTGTGACGGCTGTTGATCCCGGGTGCCAGGGTATCGATCGCCTCGATCATCTCCAGAATGTCTGTAAGATGCCGATAGGGTAAAGCAAAGCTGAGATCGCCGGGGACGGCGGCTTTGAGGGTTGGACGAGTGAGACAACGTTCCAATCGGACCGGAGTGGTGCGGCGCCCGGCCTGGAGGTCTCCCAGGCGCTGCACGATCACCCCACGGCCAAGAAGATTGGCCAGGCGGGCGATATACTGGCCGTAGCTGATTGGATCATCGAATGGCTCGGTAAAGAAGGAACTAACGAGGATTGCAAAATTACTGTTTTCCGTTTTCTGGAGGGAATAGCTGTGTCCATTCACCGTAACCAGGCCGTTATAATTCTCCAAGACGACCTCACCGTTGGGATTCATGCAGAAAGTGCGGACTTTGTCGTCAAAGGTGCGGGAGTAGTAGATCAACTTCACTTCGTATAGAGCCTCGCAGAGGGGAGCCAGGATCTCGGCCGGCACTTCTACCCGCACTCCAATATCCACAGGACTGGGAACAGAGGGAATTCCCAGCCGACGGGCTTCTTCACGGATCCAAACCGAGCCTGACCGTCCCGGAGCTGCCACGACGTACTCCGCCCTTATCGTCTCTCCGGTATCCAGGCCTATTCTCCAAGCTGCGGAGCTCTCTCTAAGAATGTGTTGAGCGCGGCAAAGGGTGCGAATCTCTACCCGCCCTTGCAGCTGGTCTCGAATATTCTGCAGAAGTGATCTACAATTCTCTGTGCCGATGTGGCGGAGGCGGGTGGGGATGAAGATCAGCCCGGCATGACGGGCACGGGCCTTCAAGAGCTCGATCGCGTCCTGATCACCTCCATAGAGATCGGGAGATGCTCCCAGCGTCTGATATGTGTAGTCCACCTCCTGGATGAGGGTGTTCAGCTCGTCGAGAGGCAGCAAGTCGCCTAGAAAGCCGCCCACCTCAGGGGATAAAATGAGCTTCCCGTCACTGTATGCTCCAGCGCCGCCCCATCCGCAAAGGATCCCACCGGGCTGATCTCGATGACGATCGCTCAGGTCCGGACCCTGCTCAAGGAGAAGCACAGGAGATACCCCTTGCTGTGCCAAATGCATGGCAGCAAAAAGCCCCGCCGGTCCTGCTCCGATGATCACCACCTGATAGTCCATGCATCAGTCCTTTGTGTAGTTATCAATCATTATGGTTAGATCCTTTGACTTCGCGGAAAAAGTCAAGTGGAAACTGAAAAACAAGGGAGCATCGAATATTCGCGTGAGGAGATCGCGAACTTCGGTCTTACCTGAGAAAACTCCGATACAATTTGCATTTGACATGTTGAAAAAGGTTATAAACACAATGGGATGAGGGAGATGATCGAAAAAGCATTGCCACACTCGAAAGGACGGTGCATGATCCTGTCACAGTTCGGCACGGGAAGCATGATGTGC
>JAAYUJ010000692.1 GCA_012517775.1 Deltaproteobacteria bacterium | reverse complement strand
GCAAACCACACGCCGGAGCGAGTCGGATCGCCACCCTTACCCCTGGGGAGCTGATCCTGTGGGAAGCCCGTGTTGTGGACAAAGGAATTGGCGCAGCCTCCAAAGGGTTCGAGAGTCCACTGACCGAACTTGGAGAGTTTGTCCTTGAACGGACCCCAAGTGCCGCGCACCGCTATCTGGCAGTAAACAAGACCGGGATTGATCTTGGAAAGCTGCCTGTAGCCGACTCCCAAGCTGTCCATATAGCCTGGAGGATACTCCTCGATGATGACGTCGGCGTGAGCGGCGAGCTTCTTATACAGTTCCCTGCCCTCTTCCGTCTCGATGTTCAGGGTGATGGAGTAGGTATTCCTCATCTCGTGGATGAAGTCGAGGCCGGTCTTTGTTCCCGTGTCCCGGTCGGCCAGCATATATTCTTCCCTGCCGAACGGGGTGAGCTTTCGCAAGGGATCACCCTCGGGGGGCTCGATGTTGATCACCTCAGCTCCGGCTTCGCCCAGGAGGCCCGCGCAGAACTTGTTGCCCATCCTCCAGAGCCCCATGCAGAGGACCCTGAAGCCCTGGAGAGCCTCCGGCTTGCCGAAGCCGTATTCGAATCTCAGGTTGTCCTCACACCATTTGCCGAAGTCCGTGGCCTTGCGCCGTGCATAAACAGCCGCCACTTCCTCCGGTGAGGGAGGCGGTGTCACAGGCCAGGGCCGCACCTCCGGACTCATCAAAGGTAGAGTGTCCGCAAGGCTTTTGATCTCGATATCTTTCTTTTCTGCCATTCTTGAACCTCCCGTGCTCAGATAGTTCTCTCAGACTGGCTCTGCATCCTGCATCCGGGTGCCTCCCGCGGCATCCAGGGATGCATTAAGCCTCAGCACTTCGTGAAACAGGCACAGACCCGGCATACTGAACTCAGGTTGGAGTGCAGGGGGTCCGTGCGGGTTGCTTATCCCTCCAGCAGTGTCCTTTCGCTGGAACGCGCAACCCCTGAGCTCTTCTCTCACCTCCTTTCTTGTCTGCCCATGGGCATCGACAGCGTCGAAACGCGTGTGTCCCCGGGATCCGGCACTTATGCTGAAAACTCAACGTCATCAAATGCGTCGAGAAGTGCTGACTGAAAATGGAGAGAGGAACTTCTGTGAAGCAGTCTGCGATAGAGATATTGGAATCTGAGCTGTAACGATGCGTTGTGGTCGCTTGAGGAAAGGAAGACCTGAAGAGAATGAAAACCGCGTCGACTTTCGGATATGCCGCCGCCACAGGGAGGATTTACAAAATCCTTGCCAAAAGAGTGGGGGCTCGAGAATTGGCAGGATGAACAAAAATATCTTTAGTATTTTTCATATGTTTGGTTTCAAGGCAATGGAAAAGCGAACAGCCTGAGAATCATTCAGTTGAATGAGAAGGCTGCCAAACTGTACGAAATTCGACTGGTCTCCAAGCCTAAATTTTCTTAACGTATGGTAATGAAATACTTTATAGCGATGTACAAAATACGACCTGTTTTTCAGTTCAGAGTCTGAGACTCAGGAACGAGGCCATAGCGGTGGATCATGCTGTAGAGGGTGCTCCGGCTGATTTTGAGGCGGCGTGCGGCTTCGTGCTTGTTCCAGTTGGAATCGTTGAG
>JAAYUJ010000691.1 GCA_012517775.1 Deltaproteobacteria bacterium | reverse complement strand
TGGGCGAAAGCCGGCATTCAACAAGGCTGTGGTTCCCCGTGGATGCTTGCTGACACACATGGCGGGACTTTGCACAGACAATCGCTCGGGTCACGTAATTAAAGGCAATGAGGTCTGCCTGAACCGCCCGCGAGGAACCTGCCGGGCTGATGACTTCTACTTTGGTTTCGAGCGGTTTGCCCTTTCGTGACGAGTAATGACCGCTCCCGCCGTGAATGGCATCAGGGAGCAGACCTCCAGTTCGCAGTTGATCATAAACCCGCCCCCAAGCCGGAGCGGGTTTTTTTGTTTCTTTTGGAGAAGGTTGTGTTGCAGGGAGCCACAAGCCTTTCCAGGAGCCTCTGAATTGAAGTCCTTGTTTTCATTGCAGGAGGAAGACACATGGCATGGAGTTTAGCCCTTATCATCATCCTGGGTTTGGGTGCCGATCAGATATTCCGTCGCTTCAGGCTGCCGGGGCTGGTTGGCATGCTCATCGTGGGCGTGCTGTGCGGACCGTATGTTCTGGACCTCATGGCGCCGGAGATGATGGCGGTTTCAGGAGACTTCCGAAGGATCGCCCTCATCGTCATCCTGCTGCGGGCAGGCTTTGAGCTCCACAAGGACACCCTCAACCGGGTGGGGCGGGCAGCTGTCGCCATGAGCTGTATTCCTGCCGTCCTCGAAATCGCCGGAGTCATGCTGGCAGCGCCGAAACTGCTCGGCATGAGCCTGCTGGAGGCTGCGATCCTTGGGGCGATCCTTGGGGCCGTTTCTCCTGCCGTGGTTGTACCCTTCATGATCGACTTCATGGACCGGGGACTGGGGGTCAAGAAGGGAATACCGACCCTGGTGCTGGCGGCATCATCTGTGGACGACGTCTTCGTCATTGTTCTGTTCGCCATTTTCCTCGGCATGTATGGCGGCGGAGAAGTCAATCTCTGGGCAAAGCTCGGAGAGATTCCGCTATCCATCGGCCTCGGCATTGTGGTCGGGATCATTCCCGGCTATTTCCTCTACAAGCTTTTCTCCAATTACGACTGGCGGCCCCCCAAGAGAACGCTGGTCGTTCTCGGAACGGCCATCGTCCTCACCCAGATCGAGCACTCCCTGGAAAGATGGGTCCCCATTGCAAGCCTTCTCGGAGTGATGGCCATCGGCTTCATCATTTTGGAGAAATCGGAGCCCATCGCCCATATTATCTCCCAGAAGCTGAAGAAGCTCTGGATCTTTGCGGAGCTGCTCCTCTTTGTACTGGTGGGAGCGCAGGTGAATATCCATGTGGCCTGGAAGGCCGGACTCGCCGGAACTGCCGTCATTGCCATCGGTCTCGTTTTCCGGAGTGTCGGCACATATCTCTCCCTGTTTGGCATGGATCTCAACTGGAAGGAGAAATTTTTCTGCGTTGTGGCATATATTCCCAAAGCCACGGTGCAGGCGGCCATCGGGGCTGTTCCCCTGGGAGCGGGTGTGGCTTCGGGCGACGTGATTTTGGCTGTTGCGGTACTGTCCATTCTCATCACTGC
>JAAYUJ010000690.1 GCA_012517775.1 Deltaproteobacteria bacterium | reverse complement strand
GGGATCGATATCCACGAAGACAGGGACGGCGCGCAGCAGCGCGATCACTTCTGCTGTGGCCACGAATGTAAAGGGAGTGGTCAACACGGCATCTCCCGGACCAACTCCATAAGCCATCAGAGCCATGAGAAGGGCGTCGGTTCCGGATGCACAAGCAACGGCGTGTTTGACTCCCGCATAATCAGAGAGAATCTTCTCGAGTTCTGAAACTTCGGGTCCCATGATGTACTGGCCATGGTCCAAAACCGTCCCGAAACGCTTTTCAATGGTTTTTCTTATCCGCTGCTGCTGCATCGACAGATCCACAAAACGCATACTCCCCCCTCGCACAACCTTTGTTCCAGAGGACTCACGGCGGGCTTGCGGCTCTTTTGCTTTTTGCTCCAATGCCCCCCCAAGAACTGCTGTACTATAAATAAAGCATAACCTGCTCTGGCATGGATGAAGGCTTGATGCCAGAAGACGCCCCATGATCGATGGCGGTCCTCCTTGGCCCGCCATTCGCAGATCAGGATCGAGACCGAATATCGCGCAGAAAGAGACAGGGATATCTCCGAATGAGAACAAAGTGGTTTGAATGAAGGTTTAATGTTATATTCAAATTATTTCATAAAGCCATCATCAAGACAATGGGAGTGAGAGAATGTGTGAGGCAAATGCATACCTGTTGAGGGAAGGAAAAGAAGAGCTTTTCATGGAATCCGTCGACGTGGTTCGGAATGAAGGCGACAGTCTCTGCGTGACAAGCATCTTCGGCGAACAGAAGACAATTCGGGCGAAAATTCTCAGCATGTCCCTCGTGGAACATAAGATCATCCTGGAAGAGTAAGTGTCTGCATACCTTCTGTCCCCATGGTGAACGGAAAACTCACTCGCCCTTGACCCTTGCTTCCGGAAGTGGACGTGCCCTCTGATGGCAGAACCAGTCAATCTGTCTGCAGATGCCGCGGATCATCTTCACTTCCCGTGCACGCAGACCGATGCGATTGAGGAAGCGACGGACACTGGTCATCCAATATTCGGGGTTTTCGGGATTGATGAAGTTGATGAGGGCAAGGGCTTTTGTGAGCTCGTCATACATGGCCTCCAGTTCTTCGCTCTTGGCAAGGCGGGGGACAAAGACCCCGGAGGGATCGGTGCTGGCAACGAACAGCTCATAGGCCAGGACCATGACCGCCTGTGCAAGATTGAGCGAGGAGAACTCGGCTGTGGGGATCGTCACCAGGGCGTGGCAGTATCTCAAATCTTCGTTCGTCAGTCCCCGGTCTTCCTTCCCGAAAACCAAAGCAATTCGATTCTTCTGACTTATGGGGATCAGCTGTTCCACCAGTCTTCTCGGATCAATCATTGTCTGCCTGTGGGAGCCTCTTCGTGCAGTGGTGCCTACGATGAACTGGAAGGAAGCGAGCGCTTCACGCAAGTTGGCGTGCACTTCCATATTCAAAACGACATCTTCAGCCCAGTGGGTCGCCATTCTGTAAATCCTCGTGAGATCACAGTTGTAAGGATCTACCACCAGGAGCTCCCTGATCCCCATATTCTTTGCCGCACGGGCGACCGCACCGATATTTTCGGGGAAGCTCGGCTTGTTGAGTACTATGGCGATGTTTTCCAGATTCGCTTTCATCGGTCTCCTGCCGTTCCGTGACCGGAAGCCCTTGGTTTTCCCCCCCAAATATGACTCGAACCAGCGGCCTGGTTCCTGCAGTTATGCCGACAAAACCCGACTACTCGCTCGGGGCGGATGGCGATATTCATTCTGCTGATCCAGATCTTGCATGCTACTGCAAACTTCTCTTTCATCTCCACTCTTCACCGACCAAGCCTTTTGTTTCTACAACAATCCACATCAGGATGTATACGCCGATTGCAGATTGACAGCAGGTGAGTCATGGTGTTTAAATAATGTAGAGATCAATTGCATCGCGTCTATGACATCTTCTCATAAAGGTTCGCGCCAAGGTTCCGGGGGGGTCGTGAGGACTTCTGCCTGGATGAATCCTACCAGGTGACAGATCGAGTCAATGAGGTGTGTATGTCTCCTGAAATCATTCGAGAATCTGTCATTGCGGGAAGCTGGTACCCTGATCAGCCGTCTGCCTTGAGAAAGGAAATCAAACGTTACCTGGAAAACGCTCACGTCTCCGAACAAGACGGTCAGCTGGTTTCCCTCATTGTTCCCCATGCCGGTTACATGTATTCGGGAGGAGTTGCCGCCTATGCGTATAAGCTCCTGGAAAAACAGTCGTTCGACACGGTGCTGGTCCTTGCCCCAAGTCATCGGGCTCACTTTCACGGGGCAAGCATCTACACCCTTGGGGGCTTTGCGACCCCTCTGGGCGTTGTGCCCCTGAAACGCGACCTCGTAGACGCCCTTCTCAAGCATTCAATCTTTAAGGGCTATTTGCCTCAAGCCCATGATCAGGAGCACTCCCTTGAAATCCAACTTCCTTTTCTACAGTGCGTTCTGAAGGAGTTCCATCTGGTCCCCGCAGTAATGGGCGACCAGTCCCCCGGAACCTGTGAGCAGCTTGCTGAGGCGATCGCCCTGGAGTGTCGTGGCAGGAGTGTGCTTCTGGTTGCCAGCAGCGATCTGTCTCACTACCACCCTGATACCGAGGCCAGGAAGCTGGATCAGGTCGTCTTGGATCGAGTCGCCGCGTTCGATCCGGAAGGACTCTCCCGGGAGCTTGCCGAAGGATGCTGCGAGGCATGCGGGGGGGGACCCATGACCACGGTCATGCTCGCATCCAAAAAGCTCGGGGCCAACAAATCAAAGGTGCTCCACTACGCGAATTCCGGGGATATCACTGGAGACAGGCGTGGTGTTGTGGGATACATGGCTGCCGCTTTTTACTGCAATCCCGAACACTCCCTTACTCGGCTTGCGAGTGAGACTGCAAAAGTCGGGATCGATCTTGGCCTTTCCCCTGAAGAAAAGAGTACTCTGCGGGAAATAGCCCTGCAGGCCATACGCAGCCGTTGCCTGAAAAAACCGATGCCTGAGAGAACGGTTGATTCCCAGAAGCTTTTGGAACCAAGAGGAGCCTTTGTATGCCTGCATTTGGAGGGGGAGCTCAGGGGATGTATCGGCATGGTGGAGGCGCGAGCGCCCCTTCATCAGACGGTGCAGGAAATGGCCGTTCAGGCCGCTTTCTCGGATCCCCGCTTCTCCCCGTTGCGTCCGGAAGAACTTGAAAGAATTGATCTCGAGATATCGGTTCTCACCCCTCTTGAACGTATTGATGACCCATCTCAGATTCAGATAGGAAAGCACGGACTGCTCATAAGGAAGGGATCGAAGTCAGGACTTCTGCTCCCACAAGTAGCGACCGAACACCATTGGGATGTTGAGCATTTCCTTGAGTGGACCTGCCGCAAGGCTGGAATTTCGATCGATGCGTGGAAG
>JAAYUJ010000689.1 GCA_012517775.1 Deltaproteobacteria bacterium | reverse complement strand
TTTTTCTCTGCGGGTCCCGGCGGAGCGAATTCGCGCTGAAGTCTCTGCGCGGCCATGCTGATGGCATTGAGAGGGTTTCGAATCTCGTGGGCCACGCCGGCGCCGAGCTTCCCCAGGGATGACAGGCGCTCCGCATGGTGTAGTCGGTCCTGCATGGCCTGAAGCTTGGCGATATGCCGGTTCTGCCACTGGTAAAGGCCTACCATGGCCAACAGCCCGATCGTGACCATGAACCCCGCCCAGAAGAAGATATGGCGGCGGTTCTCGATGAGAAGCCGGTCGGTTTCATGGGTCCTGATCCCCACCTGCGTCGTCCCGATGGTAGTTCCATCCCATCGGAAGGGAAAGGACAGTCTGAGAAATTTCGTATCCCCGGCTTTCAAGCACTGCTCCGCGTTCTTCTCCGGCCCCGCCGGATCACCGACCAGGAGCAGGCATTCTTCCACCTTCTCCTCCAGGATGCTCCCCGAGCGCACAAGGGTCTGCCCTGCCGGATTCTCAACCGCAAGATAAACGACTTCCTCACCCCATCGGAGCTCTTCTTCCACGGCAGCACGGATGGCGATTCGCCACAGCCAGAATTCCAGTCCCTTCCAGTCAAGGGCAAGCAGGACGGCACCCTTCCCCTCCTGTCTGCGAATACCCACCAGCCCCGTGTAATCCTCATTGCACAGGCCGTTGAAAAGATGAATGGCGATCTCCTCTTTCCCCTCCGCGAGCGGCTTGGCACAGGCTGCAGCAGCGGGTGAGAGCGGACTGGTCTCATAGACGACCCGCCCTTTGTCATCGAGAAGAGCGATGGATCGAAAATTCTCGGATGCAGCCAGGTTTTGGATCCTCTCCCTGACGACCGCCTCCAGCGGTCCCATCGAGTCGATGTAAGCGGCCACATCGATGAGTGTTCCCGCCAATGCCTCCTGAAGGGAAAAATCCTCCTGGACCATGGCCAGCCCGCCGGTAAGGCTGCGATTTGCACTCCCATCCCTCACGAGTCGACTGTATTTTTCACTCGCTGACTTCTCGATGACCTCGGCGACGTAGAGGGCTTTCTTCTTGAGTGCATCGAGGAAGAGGCCTTTGAGACGCTGGAGATCCATCATGGCCATGCTGAAAAAGAGCAGCCCAAAGACGAGAAACACCAGCGCGACGGCCAGTGGTTGAAGAAAGCGGCGGTTGCGGCGTGGGATATTCGAGTTGTGCAGAGAAGTCACTGGATCGCTAACCACTATCATTTCCCCCGGTCCCAGGGGAAACACCCATCCGTCTGGGAACACCATTTTCGCAACTGGTCCGGGGTGAGGACTCGCCTGATTTGAATACGGCAGTCCACCACAATATGCCGCCATGCATCCTGAAGTGCGCAAACTTCACGCACCCTGTCACGAATCGTCTCTTCATCGGCCCGATGGTCCCGGAACACGGACTGTAGCTCCAGCCGCTTGATCATGAGCTTTTCCCGAAGGAGCCTGACCTGAGTGTCACGCTCTTTTTCGATCCTCTCAACGGCTGCCCGCTGCTCATCGGTCAATCCGAGACCTTCCAGGGAAACACCACCCAGGGGTATGCAGGGCGAGCTCTCTTTCCCCTTGTGCCAACTTTTCCCGAAAACCGAAGTCGGGCAGGAAGCCGGAAGCAGCATGACGGCGACAAGAAAAATTACTCTCATTTTCACTGGTCCACTCCCGATCCCTTCTTGCAGCCCTCCAGAGACTTGCATGCCCTCCAACCCGGGAATTCTCCCAGTGACGATACTCCAGGCCTGCGGAGGCAGGCATGGGGAGGTTGACGCCATCCGTTCGCATTCACGCTTCCACCGGGATGGCTCACAGGGTTCGGTCCGGCGGAATCACTCAAATACTGAGGCAATGTTTATACCAGATTATTTCCCATGGCATCAATGGATACGAGGAATCAATTTAAACGGTTGCACATGAATCCCCTGGAAGGCGGCCCCCCATCTCGACATTTATGTCGAGTTCCCATCAAGTCAGGGCATGCTCTGTCGAACTTCTAACATGGCGTATCGCCAAGGAATACTCCTCATAACCCTCAAAATGCATTCGACAGCGGTTGCCTGCACACTCCAAGCC
>JAAYUJ010000688.1 GCA_012517775.1 Deltaproteobacteria bacterium | reverse complement strand
TCACCTCCGTATCCAGTCCGATGCGATCATCAAGGAACTCGCGCATCTCGAGAACCGGATGAACACCTTTGCCACTCAGCTTAGACTCGGACTTCACGCCGAACTCTCCGGAAGCGACTCCAATGGTTTCGACATGAAGGAGCTGAAAAGCTTCGTCAATCGGGAACCCCTGGACCGGGAAACTGACGCCATCTACTTCCCGACCCTCTCCGACAACCGATTGCTGACGGCTGTCGTCCGGGGTGCGGGGTTCACCTGCGTCGACAACTACGATGAATCCTACACTCTGGAGTCTGCTGTCAGGAGGGGGAGGTCGGTGACCGGGGACGCTGTGTGCGCTCCCCTTGCTGCGGTTTACGGAGACGTGCTGAATGCCATCGATGACTTCAAGAAGCGGAAGAAGGCGGGTGATCCGGAATTCCTGCTCAAAAAGAGGCTGCTCATTTTTAACAACAAGGGAATGGGCCCCTGCAGACAAGGGCAGTATGTTGAAGCGCACAAGCTGTTCCTTCGAAAATCGTCGTTTGGTAATGGAATTGACGGTGACCTTGCGGATTCCCTGATGCACTTCCTTGTAGGACACGAAAATAAGGGCTTCAACGTAGGCTTTCCCCAGTGGGCCTTTTTCCGCGGGATACAGAGTATCGTTCTGCAAGGGGTGCTGCACCAGCTTCTGGCCGCAGGTTCCTCGCGATGCCTGAACTCCGGTGAATACGAGGCCTTTCTCGATGACTATCGGCAACTGAAATGTGACTTGGGCAATGTCCTGGAAAATTTCATAGCCCCTTCTCCGGGTGCTCTTACCTTGGCGAAAAAGCTTCGGCCCATCCCAGCCCTGGCCTTCGCTGCAAAATTCTTCGCCTACCGTTTTCATCAGAACCCTCTGTGGAAGCCCCTTCGCCGCTTTTCGAACCGGTGGTGCCGCAGTCCCCTTCCCGGTGATGCGATTCGAATCCACGTCGACGGCGAGGTCTACATGCGGACATCCCAATTCGAAGAAATCTGCAGGACTCTGCTCAAGGTGCTCGGATTTCGACGCTTCGAGCTAACGTATGCTCCAGTATGGAGTTTTCTCGAATACAAACTTGCCGGGATGCTCATGAGGGCGGAAGAGGGTATCAGAGAGAGCATCGGTGAGATCCGACGTGCGACCTCTGCTGGATTTCGCAGGGAACGGGGAGCCTTTGCCATTCAGAAAGTGAAAAGATCCTTTAAGATGCGCCTTTCCATTTTCGGACTCCGACGGATACTGGCCGCGCCCCTCTACAGCGCTGCCCGGTTGCATATTCCTGAGCCCATGACCGACGTTCTCGACGTTGCCGGGACCATTGTGCCCACGCGTCGGCCGGGCGGCGAGCTGATGCCTTTCGTGGGCGAGACGATCCTGAAGCTCAGGGATGGATATGATCTCATTCTGAATGTTGCGCCGGAAGGGTGTATGGTTTCTTCTATGGGGGAGGTCATCGCTAAGGCTCTCGTCGACGCGGTCCCCCAGGCAAAGGGGAGAGTAGAGCATCTCTTCTCTCAGCAGGGCGATGTCGACGAAGGAGCGCTGGAGAGGGCACTTCTCACCGTCCTCGGCCCCCAGCGCCTCTATCGGCCGGCGCAAAGCACCAAGACCGCGGACTCGGGCTGATTGGGGTGAGGTTGT
>JAAYUJ010000687.1 GCA_012517775.1 Deltaproteobacteria bacterium | reverse complement strand
AATCGCTATTTCTGGAGTGGTGAAAAAGTGGACCTTCTCTTGATTTATGACGAGAACACCATGTCAGGCAGGATTTCCTATTTTTACAAGCCCCTCCAGAGTCAGGCGGAGGGGCGACAGCAGTAATGCAAAGGGGTGATGGCTTCTACGGATCGGAAAAGCCATCAGGACCCCTCTTCCTGTTGATCTTCCTGCTCACCGAAAGATGCCAGTTGTCTCAGGAGCTGCAAAGACTCCTGTGCCTCGACGGGATCCACCTTGTGCAAGGCAAATCCCGCATGAATGATCACATAGTCACCAAGCTGAGCGGGTTCGGGCAAGAGCATCAGGGAAGCCTTTCTTAAAGCGTCCCCTACGCGAACGACAGCCATTTCATTATCCAATTGAACAACTTCACCAGGAATGGCCAGACACATCGAACACTTCCCCCCTGATTCGCCTTGATCACACCACGGGACGACCCTTCGGAACATAGGACCCGCCGGCCTTTTCAACTTCTTCAAGAACACGGGCGCACATCTCGGAAACTCTCTCCTGAACTATATCGGTCAACTCGACTCCCCAAGGCGAAATATCGGCCGGCTCCACCCCGATGACAACGGCAACACCGGGTGAATTCCCAAGGATTTCAGTGAGCATGAGAGTCTCGACCAAATTCAACTGGTGCAGGGAATTCTTGAAAGCCACGCGCTTCGCCAGCATCTCCGCGGGCAGCCGGTAGACAGTCCCCGGTGGCTCCCCATTCTTTACGGCGTCTGCCACAATCAGGACATCGGCTTCAGAAATGGGCTCCATGAGTCTCAACCCCAGTGTCCCGCCATCCATCAATTCTACATTGGGGGAAAAATCGTATTCCGCCTGGAGCTTCTCCACAACACGCACACCAACACCTTCGTCCCGAAGCAGAATATTTCCTACCCCCAACACCAGTATTTTCTTCTCTTCCATCCGCATATCCTGCTGCTGCCCACGCGGGTATACAAAAACAGGAATCCCGCCATGAAGCGGGATTCCTGCTGAACATTAAACCAAATGATCTCGCTTAGACAACTTTAAATTTATAGACTTCATTGGTCTGGGGATCAATAAGGTGCACGGCACATGCAATGCAGGGGTCGAAGGAATGGACGGTGCGCAGGATTTCGATCGGGCGCTTCGGATCGGCCACAGGGGTTCCCATGAGGGCCTCCTCAACGGGTCCCAGCTTGTTCTGAGCACATCGCGGTCCCAAATTCCAGGTTGAAGGAACCACCATCTGATAATTGCCGATCTTCTGGTCCTTGATGTGCACCCAGTGTCCAAGAGCGCCGCGAGGGACATCGTTGAGTCCACTGCCCATGCATTCGGCGGGCATCTGGTAATCCTGATAGATCTTCGTATCCCCCTTTTTGACGTTTTCCACAAGCTGGTTGAGCCAGTCTCCCATCGCCTCGCCGATGACCTTCGTCTCCAGGGCCCTGGCCGCAGTCCTTCCAAGGGTTGAGAAGAGGGCCTCGGGCGGGACCTGCAGCTCTTTCAGCAAAGCGTCCACTTCCTTCTTGACGGCCCCATGCCCTTTTCCATAGGCAACCAGAACGCGAGCCAGGGGACCCACCTCCATGGGTTCTCCCTTGTAGCGGGGAGCCTTTATCCAGCTGTATCGGTCATTCACATTAAGGGGTGCATACTTGGGATTGGTTTCGCCCTTGGACGGATGCAGTGCCTGATCGCCGACATACCAGCTGTGCTTCACGTGCTCTTCTATCTGCCCAACATCCACAGGCTGAACCTGGGTGAAATTGCGCTTGAAAATCGCCCCTCGGGGCAGTACCAGGCTGTCAGGCTCCTTGGAACTCTGCGGAAATTCGCCATACGCCAGGAAATTCGTGGTCCCGCCAATCTTGCCCCAATCCTTGTAGAAGCCTGCCACCGCCTTCAAGTCAGGGATGTAGACGTTATTGACAAAATCCATCGTCTCCTTCCACAGGAACTTGAACTCGGCGATACGATCCGGGGTCAGGTCCGTGGCACAGGTGACACCACCCACAACGAGGCTCTGGATGTGGGGATTCTTGGCACCGAAAACAGCATGGAGGCGAGCCGTGCGTGCTTGCAGCCGCAAAGCCTCCAGATAGTGCGTGGCCGCGAGGAGGTTCACTTCAGGAGGTAGTTTGTATGCAGGGTGGCCCCAGTAGCCGTTGGTGAAGATACCCAACTGGCCGCTGTCCACGAACTTTTTGAGACGATCCTGAACCGCCTTGAAATTAGACGCACCCGTGGCAGGCGCACTAGGCGTCTTCGCGTTGGCGATATCCGCCGTTTTCTTGGGGTCGGCCTTGAGGGCACTCACAATGTCCACCCAGTCGAGAGCATGGAGATGATAAAAATGAACAATGTGATCGTGGAGAAACTGAGCACCCATCAGAAGATTGCGAATCAAACGGGCGTTGTCCGGAATCGTGACGCCTATGGCATTGTCAACGGCCCGAACCGACGCAAGTCCATGCACGTAGGTGCATACACCGCAGGCTCGCTGGGTGAAATGATAGGCATCCCGGGGATCGCGCCCCTTCAGCATCATCTCGATACCACGAAAAAGCGTTGCGCTGCTCCAGGCATTCGTTACCTTGCCATTTGCCACTTCCACTTCTATGCGCAGATGCCCCTCGATTCTGGTAATCGGGTCAACAACGACTCTCTGGGGCCCACTTGGCGCCGGTGCCGCCGCAGGCTGTGTCTTCTTCTGCTTTTTTGCCATTGCTCTTCTCTCCTTTATCCACTCTCAATTATGAAAAACACGATGTATCGATTCGTGGAATCACGGTTTCTCTAAATGGGTTTGTAGAAGGGTGACATCTTGTCCCAGAAATCCGGCTCACTGCAGCCGATGCAGGGATGTCCCGCCTGTACGGGCCAGCTTGTCCCCGCATTGAACTTGACCGTCGGGCAGTTGTTGTATGTCTCCGGCCCCTTGCATCCCATCTGATACAGGCAGTAACCCCTTTTGGCCTCAGGCGATTCAAAGGACGTGACAAATTCGCCATTCTCGAAATGAGACCGCCTCGGGCACTGATCGTGAATGGTTTTGGCATAAGCAAAAAGAGGTCTTCCCTTATCATCGAGATCGGGCAGCTTTCCAAAAAGAAGGTAATTCACGACCGTCCCCACCACGTTGATTGGATTGGGAGGACATCCCGGGATATTCACCGTGTCGATGCCCACGGCATCCTTTACGGACTTGGCGCCTGTGGGATTCGGAGCGGCAGCCGGTAGACCGCCATAGGAGGAACAGCTTCCGACACAGATCGTCGCAAGGGCCTTGGGGCATATCTCCCTGGCAATGGAGAGCATCGTCTTGCCCCCTATCATGCCGTAGATTCCGTCCTCCGCCGTGGGAACAGCGCCGTCGACGATGCAGATGAACTTGCCCTGGTTTCTGGTCACCGCATCATGGAGAGCCTTCTCAGCAGCATCCCCCGCCGCCGCCATGAGTGTCTCACTGTAGTCCAGAGAAATGACATCGAGCACCAGTTCATCAATCCACGGATACATTGTCCTCAGAGTCGCCTCCGCACAGCCGGTGCACTCAGCGAACGGCAGCCACACGACCGGAAGGCGCTGGGGAGAAGCCAGCGCTTCTGCAACTCTAGGGATGAATGAAGAAGAAAGTCCCATGGTAGCGGACAAAAAGGTACAGAACTTCATAAAATCCCTTCGGCTTACCCCCTTTTGTTCCAAACGCTGCTCAACAACCTTGTCTAGTTCCATAGAATAACCTCCTCTGACCTTCAGGTACGATTATTGGGCTTCACGCCAATACTCCACTGCTCCCAAACAGAGCGAGAAAACCGCCGGGACGTTCGTCTACTTTCAAGATTGAATCAAACAAAGACCTTAGAGACAAAGAGCTGAGGCAGATCAAAACCATTGAAAGGAGAGGCTACACCAGCCACACGGAATCGCACACCCAGATTCCAGTGCCCGGATAGACACGCACAATTGAAAGGTGGCCCATCCAAAAGATGATCGTGTCTTCTAGTGCATGAACTTGAGAACGAAAGCAGCAGGCATCATCGTCACACATGCAGGTAACACAAACTAATGCGACTGTCTATAACAACAAACTGTAGCGGGACAGATCCTCGCTGCATCGGCGTTCATGGATAACACGAATATCTGATCCTGTTAACAGCCGCACCTGCTGGTGCAGCCATTTATTCCAACTGCAGGGCGGAATATCCGCAACTCTTGTCAGACCCGATGCCCTCATCTCCTCACATCGGCCGCAACATCCTGCTGTATCTCTAATTACTTAAAGATCCTGAAATCTTGTCTATTATACGCTTGGGAACGGGGTAGGCGTCATCGGTGAGATAGAGAGAAAGCAAAACGGGATCAAATTGTATGGCTTCCGCAACCTGTTCAACAGTCATCCCCTTTTCCTGAATTTTCTGAAGCGTCTCAAGTTTTTCGGCTTCCATTCCTCGTTCCTCCTCCTCTCAACGGATCATTAGAATCACAACGACGTTCATTTGCCGAACACCGGATCCCTGAAAATGCAGGGCATTCACAGAGGACGGCGAAAAATTCGATGAGTATCCTACCTCATTAAACAACAAAAGGCCACAAGGTTTTTCCTCGTGGCCTTTTGAAGTCAAGAAGGGTACTCTCAGAATCCGCAAGGCAAATCAGAAGGAGGTGGAATTTCCGCTCGAAATCCATTTTCAGCAACAGACCAACATGAACCCCAGAAACCGCAGGAACTCCACAGGTCGCCGAAAATCACTCCACTGGTAATCCCATGGGGAACTTCAACTGGATTGTCATTCGCTTGATCGGTTCAGGTCGATGAAAAAGTGTCTCCGCTCGCTTAGCTCACTCTAACAACTCACTCACCACTTTCGCTTTCCCAATACTCTGAGAGTGCCCTACTTCAACAAACAGGCAGGCATACCTTCCCCACTCAACTCCCGCTTCCACTCCAATGTCCCACCCGATTCTCCGCCTTTTCCACACGCACAGCACAACGCAGACTCAAGCTCAACAAGATCAAAGGGCTTCTTCAGGAACGAACCAGCACGCACACCAACCAGCATGGGAGCTACAGCTTGAAAATCATACTCAGAAATCAGTATCGGTTCAGCTTCAGGTACAATCCGCATCAGCTTCTGCAACAACGCAACGCCATTTCCATCTGAGAGATGATATTCCACAATCACAACACAAGGACGAACAACCTCGGCAAGCGCCAGCGCATCGCGGGAATTGGAACAGCTGTGAAAGGCATACCCCGCCCGATGTAAGAAGTTTTCCAAAGAACGTCTGAAGGGAGCATCATCTTCGACAATGAGCACAGGATATTCCACAATCACTTCAGCCTCCAGTTATACGATTTAGCAATATCCGTACCATTTTCCACAATGTCGCTCGACCGCCCCAGTAAAGCGATCATGTGGACATCCCATCAACTGAGGCACAAGACGAATGTGCAGAATATTGTTGATCTTCCAGGCTGGCAAATTGGAAATGGAAAAAGGAAGGAAAATAAAATTTATGAAATTAGGTGCTTATACTACAGTGAAGATTATTATCTATTCTTGTTGTTAAATAGACTATTTTATTCAATTCAATCCTCAATATGCAGTTTCTTCAGCCGGTAAATCAGAATGTGCCGCGGCAGTTTCAAGAAGCGGGCGGTCTTTGACTTGTTTCTGCCACAACGGTTGAAAGCCTCCGTAATGACACGCTTCTCGATCTCTTCCAGGGAAATGCCGTCAGCCGGAAGGGAGATGCAAACCTCCTGGTCTCCAGGACGACTGCTTGCAGCAGGTTGCCGCACCAGAAACTGCAAATGGCTGCCAAGGATCATGTCATCGTTTTCAAGCAGAACCACTCGCTCAATCGTATTCTTCAGTTCTCTCACATTCCCCGGCCACGCCTGGGTGAGCAGCATGCGCTCGGCCTCCGGGCTGAACCCTCGAAACTTCTTGCCATATTTGTCATTCAACTCCTCCATGAAATAGCGGGCAAGCGGGAGAATGTCCTCCTGGCGATCCCGCAAGGGCGGGAGGTCAATCTGAATGGTTGCCAGCCGGAAGAAAAGGTCCTTGCGGAAATCCCCCGCTTCCGCGGCTTGCCAGAGATTGCGATTACACGCGGAAAGGATCCTGATATCGACTCTTCGCTTTCTGGTTCCTCCAAGGGGAAAGAATTCCTTCTCCTCGAGCACTCGCAAGAGCTTGGCCTGGATCTCGTGGTGCAGGTCAACGACTTCGTCCAGGAAAAGCGTCCCCCCGTCGGCGACTTCCAGCAGGCCTTCCTTTCCTTCGGACCTTGCTCCCGTAAAAGCCCCTTTTTCATATCCAAAAAGTTCACTCTCGATGATTTCCTTGCTGAAAGCGGCGCAATTGAGAGCAACAAAAGGGTGATCCACTCGCGGGCTGTTGGAATGGATCAAACGTGCAAAAACCTCCTTGCCGACCCCGCTTTCTCCCTGGATGAGCACGCCGGCATCACGGCTCTGGGCACTCTTCACAGCCAGGACCTGCGCATCGAGAAACTGAGGGTTGCTTCCGATGAACCGTCCAACCTGGTGAAGCCTCTGCACCTCCTGACGCAACCGGATCACCTCGTTTCTCAGGCCCGAATGCTCCAAAGCATTCTGTATGGTGAACTCAAATTCATCCAGGTCCACCGGCTTGACAAGATAATCAAATGCCCCGCGCTTGATAGCGGTAACCACATCCCTCACCTGCTCGTATGCCGTAATCATAACGACCGTCGGAGATGGACGAAGCTCTCTGAACCTCGAGAGGATATCAAGACCGCTT
>JAAYUJ010000686.1 GCA_012517775.1 Deltaproteobacteria bacterium | reverse complement strand
CCTTCCCATAATGATCCCGCATCCCATCATAGGGATAGCCATATTGAGCCTTGCGGGCAGGAACCACTGGCTCGGGAGGCTCATGCAGGAGGCTGGTATTCACCTGATGGGCACCGCCGCCGGAATTGTCACCGTCCTCACCTTTGTCGGACTGCCCTTCTATGTCAACGCGGTGAAGGCGGGATTTGAAGCCGTTCCGGCACGTCTGGAGAACGTTTCGAGGAGCCTCGGAGCCTCCCTCGCCCAAACCTTCTTTCGGGTCACCTTTCCTCTGGCCCGGCGGAGCATGCTGGTAGGTCTGATCATGTGTTGTGCGCGGGCCATCAGCGAGTTCGGGGCGGTTATCATCGTGGCTTACCATCCGATGATTGCACCCGTGATGATTTACGAGCGCTTCACTGCTTACGGTATCAAGTATTCTCAGCCTGTGGCGGTGTGGCTCATTTTCGTCTGCCTTGCGCTATTCCTGGCCTTGAGGGTGGTGTCGTCGCCGAGGGAGAAGCCGTCATGATCGAGATCGATGGTCTGCGGATGGAATTTACCGGCTTCGCGCTGCGGAATATCAATCTCCTCGTCGGCAACGATGAGTTCTTCACCCTTCTTGGCCCAACCGGCGCCGGAAAGACACTCATACTCGAAGCCATTGCCGGAGTATCGCCAATCCACGGCGGCTCCATTCGGCTCGACGGCCGGGATGTCACGCGCCTCCCACCTGAAGAACGCGGTGTCGGAATCGTCTATCAGGACTACGCCCTCTTCCCTCATCTTTCGGTGAAGGAAAATGTTGTGTATGGGCTGCGGTACAGGAGGAAAGATCTCGGGGATGCGTCGGATTGGGTGGACTGGCTCATGGAGCGTCTGGGGATCAGATCCCTTGCGAACCGCTCCCCTCTTACCCTGAGCGGTGGCGAAAAACAGCGTGTGACCCTCGCCCGCGCCCTTGCCGTCCGCCCCTCCGTGCTGCTTCTCGATGAGCCTCTCTCGGCCCTCGATCCCAATTTTCGAGAGGAGATTCGTGAACTGCTCAAGAAACTGCACAAGGAGCTCAGGATCAGTTTCCTGATGGTCACACATGATTTCTCGGAGGCGCTTTTTCTCAGCGAACGGGCAGCAATTATCAACAGAGGGAGAATCGAGCAGGTCGGTCCCGTTTCCGAAGTTTTCCGCAAGCCATCATCACCTTTTGTGGCAGAGTTCGTAGGGATGAAGAATGTCTTCCGGGCGGACTTCAATGGGGCCAGAGCTATGCTCGGTGGTTTGGAACTGCGCCTCTCACGTTCACCCGTGGGGCATAAGGAGTACATTGCCATCCGGCCCGAAGATGTTCTCATCGGCATGGAAAGCTCATCTATAGACGACCCTAACGCTTTTCACGGCGAGTTATGCGAAAGGATCGATCGAGGGCTTTACCATGAGGTCTCCATCCGAAAGGAGAGCCTCATCTTCAAGGCAGTGCTCACCAAAAGGGATTTCTTCGCACTGGACCTTCAGGAGAGGGCAGATGTGGGGGTTACCATCGACCCTTCTGCAATACATGTTTTCTGAAAGGTTTCTTCGTGGACGAGTTAGAGTGTGTGACGGAGGAGATATGATTCCCGACAGATGCACCTACCGGATAAAATCCATCACATTGATTTCCATGATTTTGTTTAGTTGTGCCCCGGTCTGGGCCGGCGCACCCTTCGCCGGCAGACTGGTTTACCTGCAGGGGCAGGTAGCCGTGCGCCCTGCCGGCGCAGAAACCTTGACGGTCGCGCGACTCGATCAGGATCTCCTTGCGGGTGATGCTGTGATCACCGGTTCCGCTTCCCTGGCTGCCATCCTGTGTGCCGATGAAACCCAGCTCAAGGTCAACGAGAATACCATACTGGTACTCAAGGAGGTGGTGCCGTCCGCCCGCCTTCAATTGCCGACATTGGCCCATGCCAGCTCGGATAGTGCCGCGAAGAGCACATACGAAATCCCTCAAGGGGAGATATGGCTGCGCAATAAATATGAGAGTTTTCGCTTTGAGGTGGAGACCCCTGCGGTAACCGGCGGGATACGCGGCACGGAACTGAACGTCAGGGTCGCTCCGAATGGCTCTACCAGCATGGTCCTTCTGGAAGGGGCCATCATTATGACCAATCCTTATGGGACCATCTCCCTCAACCCCGGTGAAGAGGGCCTAGCTGAGCCGGGGCGGGCTCCTACCAAGCAGATTTTGCTCCAACCCGATGACGCCGTGCAATGGTCTCTCTACTACCCGGGCATATTCAGTTACAGGGATTTGCCCGTGAGCCCCACAGCGAGAGAGGGGCGTCCTTCCCCTCAGCTGGCGGAAGGTGAAATCGCCTGTGACCGGGGCAATCTGGATGAAGCCCAGCACCTGGCTGAAGTTGTCCTCGCGCAGGACCCGGCCAATAGTCGGGCGTTGACGCTGATGGGCTGGATCACTCTCCAGAAGGGCCGTCCCAGGGAAGCCGAAGCTCAATTTGAAAGGGTGACCGAGCCCGATGACTCCACCATCATCGGGTCCGCTCTGGCTCGTTATCGTTCAGGGGACGTAGAGGGTGCCTACACTCTGATGAAATCGGGAGAAGACAAGTTCGCTTCGACCGCCAGGTTCATGGCAATGAGCGGTTATTTCGCCCTGATGGTGGGGCGGGTGGATGAAGCGAAAGAGCGGTTGGAGATGGCAGCTCGGCAGCAGGGGGATTCCGTTCTGCCGCGGGCATTGCTTTCCCAGATATACCTCGTCCAGAACCGCAAGGATGCGGCTAGCCGGGAAGCTGCGGCTGCTCTGGCCGGTCAGCCGGATTCGCCTCTGGCTCACCTCAGCATGGGCCTGGTGAAGATTGCCCATTTCGATCTGCCTGCGGCCAGACAACATCTGATCAGAGCCATTGAACTGGACCCGCAATTTGTCGACGCATATGTCTATCTCGCCAAGATCTGGCTTGGCTCCGAGTTTTTGGACCGGGCCTGGGAGACCATCAGTAAGGCCATGGCCATTGCGCCCGAGGATGGAACCGTCCTTAGCCTTGCCGGGTTTGTCCGGTTGGCTTTTCGAGACTTCCGCCAGGCAAAGGCGTTCTGGAAGAAGGCTGTCAAGTACAGTCCCAACCTGGGGGAGCCCCATCTCGGGCTGGCGCTGTACAATTATAGATATCGGGATTCCGGGAGAGGGCTTGGGGAAATGCTTACCGCCACCCTCCTGGAGCCGAGGACTTCCCTCTTTCAAACGGAGCTTGGAAAGGCCCTTTATCAGGGCAGGGTCTTCGACAAGGCCCTGGATGTATACGATTATGCCAAGAACCTCGACCCGAGGGACCCCACTCCGCATCTTTACAAAGGGATTGCCCTTACCGACCTCAATCGCCCTGGGGAAGCCATTCAGGAAATCAACCGCTCCATCGCATTGAACGATAATCGGGCGGTTTTCCGCTCCCGCATCATGCTCGATCGAGATCTCGCCGTGCGCAATTACAGCCTGGCACGTGCATACAACCAGTTGGGGCTGCAGGAATGGGCCTTCAGCAAGGCGGTAACGGCGGTAAAGAATGACCCCCTTAACAGTTCGGCGCACCTTTTCCTGCTGAACAGCTATGAATCTTCATCCATCTCCGGACAGGCGGGTCAGTTGTTTGGGGCCAAAAACCAAGAGGCCCTCCTGTTTCGCGCCCTTTCTCCGGCAAACCAGAGCACCTTCACGAACATCCAGATACGCAGTCCGAGCTTTGCCACGCCGAATTTGGGCCTTTCCTTCGACTACACTCCCATGTTTGAGATGCCCTATGTTCGCTCGGTATTCCGACCAGGGGGCGGCGCGTGGGAGAAAGGTGAGGGTGTCGAGGAGTATACGGGCGTGTTCTACGGCGGCAGACCCGGAACCGCCTTTTACTTCTTTGGCAATTATACCAACGATCGGGGCTTCCGTGACGTCAACGACGAGGAGGAAGCATACAATTTGGAGGCAGCGGCAAAATGGGAGCCTACGGTAAAAGGGACTCTCACCGGATTTTTCCAGTATGCTCAATCGGAAGCCGGTGACAAGTCCCTCCGAAACAATTTTTACTATGTACCGCCCGAAGATCTGCGAACTTCTCTGCGATTCCGTACCTGCGAACTGGCCTATGTGCATCGGTTCAATCCCAATGCGGTCCTCCTGGCTTACTATACCCACCGACCCATTGATTTGAGACAAAGACTGATTTACCCGTTCTTACTGGATGATTTCCTTATCGAGCTGAACCAGCGGCTCAAATTGGACCAGGAATTCGATAACCTTCAGCTCCAGCAGCAGTTGATCCTCGGCAGGCATACCCTTATCGCCGGCCTGGATTACTTTCGAAGCCAATTCGACTTCGAATTCTCCCAGAAATACTTTCTCAGAGACCCTTTTCTTCCGGGTTTCTTTCTGAGTATCGATCAGGCCAACGATACTCCTGAACGCACCTTCAGTTGTTACCTTCTGGACTACTGGCGCCTGGGCAAGGACCTGGTCGTGGAATTGGGAGTTTTCAGAGACTCCGGCAAAACCCCCCGTGCCGGGTACTCCGAACGGATTTCAACATCTCTCTGGAGCCCGAGGTTCGGTATCAATTATCAGATCAATGAGAAACACGGGTTGCGCGTGTCTCTGCAACGTCACGTCAATACCCACTTTCAGCTGCAGCAAATCCTGATTCCATCGGAAATCGCCGGCTTTCCCTGGCTGGTGGACTCAGACCACGGGGCGGACATTCGGCAGGTTGGAGGAGCATGGGAGGCTCAATGGGACCCCAAAACCTTCTCCGTTCTTCGGTTTGACGCCGTCAGGGTCTCCGCTCCCGATTTCGACCGTGATGACTTTGGAGAGCCGTTCTTCACCCGACATACCTGGAAGAGGTACCAGGGCTCCCTCACCATGAATCGGATCCTTACTCCTTATCTGGGGCTGTCCATGGGCGTTCTGGGCAAGAGGGTCCTTCCTGACTCATCATTTGAAGATGAGGTGCGGGATTACTCCGAAATCGATCCATTCCTTCGTTTGAGTTTTCTCCACAGGAGCGGCTGGCTGGGGCGGATCGGTGCCTTCCTGGTTTACCAAGATCTCGAGGATCGTTCAGACAATCTGTTTCCTCAGGTCGATTTGCTCGTTGGCAAGGAACTGGGGCAAAAGCGAGGCCTTTTCACGGTTGAGGTGCAGAACCTTTTCGACCGGCGCTTCGACTATGCTCTGGAGCCACAGCGAGACCCGGAATTCTTCCCCGCACGGCGGGTTCTATGCAAGCTGGCGTTCTATTTTTAGGCCAGCCCCGGAGGTTGCATGAACCCGAAAAGTGGGAGCCCTCTCGAAAGAAATGCCGCTGCAACGAGCTCGTCACTGCAGCAGGATTGGAGCGCACGCTTGGAGTTTGGAGCATTCAAATCGAAGTCCTGGCGAGGTTTGATTCTGTTCTTGGTTGTAGGTTCTATCATCACTCTCCTGATCTTGTTCCAAATCGGCCGGAGCTCGGAGAACCTTATCCTGGATTTCTTCTATCGCCTGGGGATCGAATCATCTCAGCCTCAAGATCTGTTGATCGTTACCATAGACGAGAGCTCTTTCCAGGAACTCGGACTGCCCTGGCCTTGGCCCCGGCGTCTGCATGCGGCCCTCATAGACCGGCTGGCCTCCATGGGTGCACGCCTCATCGTCTTTGACATCCTTTTTGCCGAAGCGACAAACCCGGAGGATGACGAACTCCTGACTGAGGCGATGCGCCGGTCGGGAAACGTAATCCTGGGGGCGACCATTGAGCTCACCAAGGACCCCCGGTTTTCGCGCCAGATTCTGATCGAGCCGCAGGCCTCTTTCCGCTCGGCGGCTCACGGGCTGGGCTTGATCATGTTGACCCCCGATAGCGATGGCGTTGTGCGCCATTTCCGGACCAGCCTTGCCGGCCGCGATACACTGCCGGCGGCGGTGGTTCGCAGTCTCTCACCACCCGTTAATGTCCCGATGGATCTCCATGGGCTGATTCATTATCCGGGCCCCCCGAGGAGTATCGATACCCTTTCCTATTATCAGATCCTGGATACCGCCCATTCCATTCCGGCCGAAAAGGTTCGAGATCGCATCGTGCTGGTCGGAATGATGCTGGCGGCCACGGCTACTCCTCAAGGCCAGGCCGACTCCTTTCATACCCCCTTCTATGCAGATACCGGCCAACTGATGGCAGGAGTAGAACTGCACGGGAACATCATCCACACCCTCATGACCGGCAACTGGGGTCAGGAAGTCCCTATTCCCTGGCAACTCGGCATATCACTTCTCCTGATTCTGACGGGTGCGATGGTGATGAGCAGACTCAGGCTTTCCATTGCATTGGCTGCTCTGGCGTGCCTTGTCGCACTCACTTTCTGCATTTCTCTCCTCCTTTTCAAGAGATGGTTTCTCTGGCTTCCGCCTCTGCTTACCGCTTTCGGCCTCATTTCGACCTACGTGGGCAGCATCACCTGGAACTATCTGCTGGAGTACAGGGAAAAACGCTGGCTGAGGGCCGCCTTCGGGCGCTATGTTTCCGCATCCCTGGTGGAAACGATTACAGCGCACCCCGAGCGGCTGGAACTGGGTGGTGAGGAGATGGAAGTCACTGTTCTCTTCTCCGACCTGGTCGGCTTCACTCAACTGGCGGAGGGCATGTCTCCAAAGGGCCTGATCAGCCTGTTGAACGAGTATTTTGCCGTGATGACCGACATCATCCTGGCCCAGATGGGGACTCTGGACAAATTCATCGGCGATGCACTGATGGCCGTATGGGGGGCTCCCGTCCCCATGGCCGACCATGCCGTGCGGGCCTGTAGAAGCGCCCTGGAAATGCGGAAAGCGATGGCTCAACTGCGCGCAAACTGGGAACAAGAGGGGATGCCGCGTCTTTCAGCCCGCGTGGGCTTGCACTCCGGGCGCGTTTTGGCCGGAAACGTCGGTTCCAAGGAGAGGTTCAATTATACGGTTTTGGGAGACACGGTCAATCTGGCATCACGATTGGAGGGGGTGAACAAGCAGTATGGTACCGAAATCCTCATGAGCGAGGCGACCCATGATCTGCTCGGCGACCAATTCTTGACCCGAGAGATAGACTCGGTGCAGGTTAAGGGCCGACGGCAGCCTGTAACGATTTTTGAACTGGTGGATTATCCTTCGCTGTCGGGGGAGCGATCCTGGTTATCGGCTTTTGAGGCGGGACGAAAATTCTATCAAATCTGTGACTGGAGCCAGGCTGAGAAGTACTTTCAGGAGGTGTTGCAGCACAAGCCGGATGATCAACCCGCAAAGGTGTTCTTGGAAAGGTGTCTCCATTACCGGCAAGACCCTCCTCCAGCGGAATGGCAAGGAGTTTTTGTGCTCAAGGAGAAATAGGCATTGCTGTTCCTGGCCCTGTTTTTGAGACAATCGCGGTACGCCCACTGAAGTATGAGGAGACTCCATGGCATTGCAGCGTTCGGCCCTCGTCGCATCCGGGAAATCCTACCGGGCTGAGGGGATCAGCCACCGGGTGAGGCAGATCAACATCTCCGCCATCAAGGAGATGCCCTTGCTGGGCAGCAGGATCGGAGGGTGCGTCTCCCTGGGGCAGGGGATCCCATCGTTTGCGACTCCCCTGCACATCGTGGAGGCGGCTTTTGATGCACTGAGAGGCAGTCCGGACACCGGGAAGTATTCCCTTGGGCCCGGAATGGCTCCACTGCGGAAAGCAGTGGCGAGAGACCTGAACCTGAAGACAGGAATCCAGGTCGACCCGGAGAGAGAGATCTGCATCACCGTGGGTGCCATGGAGGCATTGGCCGCAGCCGTTCTCACGGTGGTGGACCGTGGAGATGAGGTCATCCTGCCGTCTCCGAACTACGCCTCTCACATCGAACAGGTACTCCTCGCGGAGGGGATTCCGGTGTTCGTTCCCCTGCTGCAGTCGAGCTGGCAGCTGGATGTGGAAGCTGTCGCAAAGGCCGTGACCTCAAAGACGAAAGCGATCATTTTGTGCAATCCTCACAATCCCACGGGGGCTAATTTCAGGGAGTCGGACCTGCGCTGTGTGATAAAAATCGCGCTCGAAAACAACCTCTTCATCATTGCCGACGAGACGTATGATTTCCTTGTCTACGACGGGGAGAGGCATTTCAGCCTGGCTGTTCCACCGGAAGTGAGAGAGCATCTCATTGCCGTGTTCAGCTTTTCGAAGAAGTATGCCATGACGGGGTGGCGTGTGGGGTATGTGTGTGCTGCGGAAGGAATACTGGATCAGATGATGAAGATCCACGATGCCGTGGCTATATGCGCCCCGACCCTGTCACAGGTTGCAGCCCTTGCGGCCCTCTCCGGCCCCCAGGACTGCGTGAGGGAAATCGCTGGTGCCTTATTGAGGCGCAGAAACCTCACATGTGAGCGGCTGGACCGTTTACAGGAGCATTTCAACTATGTCAAACCGATGGGTGCCTACTACCTGATGGCCCGATTCAATGCGCCTCATGTGGACTCAATGACATATGCCCTTCGTCTTCTCCATGAAGCCCGGGTAATCAGTATCCCCGGCGCCGCTTTCGGGCCGGAGGGCGAAGGCCACATCCGCCTCTCATTCGGTGGGACGGAATCGGAAATCAACGAGGCCTTCGACCGCATGGAGCGGTGGCTTGAGAGCAACCCGTTTCACCACGCGTGACAGCAGCAAAACAGCCCCGTCCTGCCCTTATTCCTGTTGTATTACTCATAGACAATCTCACTCAGTACGACGGTTATGTTGTCGAGCCCCCCGGCGCTCTTGGCCTGTTCGACCAGGCGTTCGGCCTTCTCGGAAAGGCCCGCCCGCAGTGCGAGTGTTGTGCGAATGGCGTCGTCGTCGATCATGTCCGAGAGACCGTCGGAACACAGCAGATAGATATCCTTGTCGGTCAGTGTCCCCCGTATCAAATCCACCTCCAGGGTTTCCCGGGTTCCGACCGCTCTGAGAATGACATTCCTCAGGGGATGCCTGCGTGCCTCCTGTTCAGTGATGAGGCCCTGATTCACCTGATCCTGAACGAGGGAATGGTCCTGGGTGAGCTGTCTTAACCGACCCTGCCGAAACAGATAGGTTCGGCTGTCGCCTACGTGGCCGAGAGTGAATCTCTCACTGCTGAAGACGAGTAGCTCCGCTGTGCAACCCATGCCCCGGTGGTGCGGATTTTCCTCCACATGGCTGAGGATGCGTTGATTGGCCAGTTCGAAAGAGTACTGGATCAGTTCAGCCCTGTCGCTGCCTGACGGAGGGCCGGCCCTGGAAAAAACTTCCAGGGAGGATTCTGTAAAGAACTGGCTGGCCAGTTCCCCTGCGGCGGCACCGCCCATGCCGTCCGCCAGCGCGACCAGTCCGAGATCAATCCTGACCAGATAGGCATCTTCATTGTTTGTGCGCTTGAGCCCGACGTCGGTTTGTCCGGTGGAAAGTACTTTCAGCATCGCGAGACTCGCTCGTGCGTCATACCCTGCTCTGAAGCATGCTGCGCCAGCAGATTGACAGAAGTCTGACTGCAATGATCGTATTCTGAATGAAACACCGTTTGCACCCTCTCAAAAAGTGAGGATATAATAAAAGTGTTGATTTGCTTATGCAAGAGCTTCGTGCCTTGACAAACCGCCGCGTGGCAACGATGCAAATTCAGAAAAATCTTCAAGTGGTCGATTCCCGAATCTGAGAGTGATTAACGGAAGCGGCCTGCTTTGGAAGGTGCCCGTGGGCCTGTCTGATTCTTGTCCTGGCAGATTCCCGGGAGTCGTCCGGTTTCATGATGGGGATGCCTTCCAATCCGCCCCCTCTTCTTCAAATGCGCATGAGGTAAAGCCCCATGATCATCAGATGTCCGCAATGCGGGCGTGAGTACCGTATCGAAGACTCACGGATACCCGCTGGAGGCACAGTGGCCCGGTGCAACGGTTGTGGCCGGCGATTCAAGGTCGATCCGCCTCAGCCCGGTGAGGGTTTCACATGTCCAAAATG
>JAAYUJ010000012.1 GCA_012517775.1 Deltaproteobacteria bacterium | reverse complement strand
GGGAAATCCAGTCACCCAGGGAAAGAGGGAAGCGTGAACGGCCAACAAAGCGGGGAGAGGAGCTTCAGCCGGGGGTGGTGGAGCAGCCGGGAGATGTTCGTGGGAAGCGCATTCGCCCGGGAGTGGAAGGAGAGCTTCAACAGCCCGGGGAAATCCAGTCACCCAGGGAAAGAGGGAAACGTGAACGGCCAACAAAGCGGGGAGAGGAGCTTCAGCCGGGGGTGGTGGAGCAGCCGGTGGAGCCCGGCACTCGCAGTTTGAGGCCCAGGCGTGAGGTGCAGCCCGGCCAGTTCGAGCAGCAGAACCGACAACTTGATCGCCGTGAGGGGAGGCGCGTTTCCCGCCCACCCTCTGAACCTTCATTCAGTCAACCTCCTGCCACAATCAGAGAGCAGGGAAGTGGTGCCAGGCGTCAAGCCATAGAGCGTCCGTCGGTTTCGGAAGGTCAAATGGGAGTGACTCCAAGGGGGCAGGAGAATCGTGAAGTAACTCCACGGAGCCAGAGAATGGAACGAAGACAGCGGGTGCAGGAAGAGGCTGCCCCAGCACAGAGAGGCCAGCAGATGCAGCAGCAGTCCCCTCAGATGCAGCAGCAGGGACGCCAGATTCAGCAGGTCCCTCCACAGCAGGCTGCGCCTATGCGGGAGGCGCCGCAGCAGATCCAGCGTGGCAGACAGGTGCAGCAACCGTCAAACCAGCAGGTACAACCGCAGCCGCAAAATGGCAGGAAGAAAGGGAGAGGGCAGGCTGGCACGGGTGAAGAAGAGGGTCAACAGCCGGGCTTCATGCGTCGATACTGATGCCCCTCTCGCCAAATGCGGGATAAAGTAATATCAGAAACATATGAATGCTCCTTCGTTGAGCCGATAAGGCACGAAGGGGCATTCCATTTGTAGATCCCTAATCCCTCTTCCATCCTTCGAAGCCCGGATCTCTGGAGACAACAATCCAGGGATCCAGAGCCGGTTCACTCTGCAAGGCCTGATACAGCCTCGCGCAATCATTAAAGGTGAGACGATCCACCAGTCGATTGACTCTGGCTTCATCAAGGCTGTGCGGAGCCTCTTCTTCACCGGCAACGAGCTCCTCCTTGTCGATGAGCCTGACATGGATAAGACTTCGAGCTGCAAGGAGGTCCCCGAGTGACTCTTCAATGTTGCCGTGGAGAGAGTAATGAAGGGTCAAGAGGTCTCCCGGGCCGAGATTGCGTCGTTTCCCCTTGTGGCGGCGCACGGCTGATTCGAGCAGGAATCGGACTCTGATTTGCCTGATATTACCCGGCATACGACGGAGAAAAATAAAAAGAGGGTAATGGATGTAACCCGCCTCGATGAACAGGGATGGCCCCCCCGTGGCCAGTGAGGAGATAGCCTGAGCCCGAAGCCGTTCGCGGAGAAGAAGTCTTCCGGCATCGGCCCTTGCAAATCTTTTGACTGCGTCTACGACGTTCGGAAAAGCCTCGGTGCGGCTGGCCGAATAGAACGCAATAAGGGAGCCGGTTGCATTCTTTTCCGCTAGATAGACCTCTCGCAGCCCGGGCATGGGCAGGATATCCTCGGGTGTCTTCCCGGCAGCAAAAAGCTCGTGAATCTCGATGAGCATCTCCAGGTAAGGCTCCACCTGCAGAATGGTCTTCCCCATGCGCCTCTGGTGTTTCAGTTCCATGCACATGGCCCTGTCGAAGAGGGGAAACTGGGAGTCCACTCCAAGGAGATAGTCCTCCACTGCAATATTCCCTTCAAGCATTTCTGCGAATCCCTGATTTGGTGGTTCTTCAAGCACAGTGATATCATGATGCTCCATTTCCCGGCGCATGAAGGGGATGACTTCAATATGATGTGTCGAAAATCCAATGGTGACAGTCGAGTCGTTTCCAGCCATGTCTGCCCTGATGTCCAGTTGGAAGGATAAAGAAACCAAAAAAGGAAATAGTAAAATGTATCTGAACAGAGGGTTGATCTCGCATGTGGTCCCTCACAGCGTCTTTTCAAGCTGGTCCCTGATCCAGCAGGTGAAGAGGGGATCCACAACTCGCCAACGATCTGGTTTTTCAATGAGGTCGAGCTCTGCAAGTTGTTTGAGGGAATGTTGCACTCCACCCACAGAGCTCAGCCGATGCCTCTGGAGATAGGCACCTGCCAGGGGCTTGTCCGTTGGCTCCATGGCGATTGCCCTCAGGAGAAGTCTCTGGTGAAGAGAAAGGCCCTGGATAATTGCCTCGAAAACAGGCCTTTCCGAAGCAAGAAGCTTTCCAAAGCCTGCGGCGATGGCTTGCTCGGTGACAGTATCGCAACTTGCAAAGATCAAAAACGCAAGTTTTTGTGAGTAATAGGGATGGCAACCGACTGTCTCGGCCATCCGACGTGAAAGGTCCCTCCCGCAAGGCTTTCCCCCAGCCGCAAACCGTTCGTTAAGGAAGTCCACAAGCTGTTCAAAGGGAAGGAGGGGAAGAGGGTAGTTGATTGCACTCTGAAAGAATGGGCGTTGCCGGTCATTGAAGATCCCGAGGAGCACACGGCGGCGGCTGCCGACGAAAAAGAAGGAGGCTTGCTGGCGCTGGAACCGCCCTCGCAGGGCTGCCTCCACTCTGAGTGCCTCCCTGAGAACAACGATCTCCTGAAACTCATCAAGGGCCACATGGACGAGGACATCAGTCTTCTCCACGAAAGTGCCGAGGGATTCCAGCGTCTCCTCGAGGAGATCGATCCCCGTCACGCTGGGGGAAGAGGGTTCGACGCTCAAAGAGAGGCCGCCTTCCGCATCGGGCTTGAGGATGGGCCGGAAAGACCGGATTGCCTGAAGGGCTCGTTTCCAGAAAGCTTCACGCTTGTGAGTGACCTGAAAGACCGCCTTTGCAAGCCGCGCC
The DNA here is from genome assembly GCA_012517775.1 of Deltaproteobacteria bacterium. Lineage (GTDB taxonomy): Bacteria > Desulfobacterota > Syntrophobacteria > Syntrophobacterales > Syntrophobacteraceae > JAAYUJ01. The sequence goes on along the minus strand of JAAYUJ010000012.1, from coordinate 4,414 downwards.
GCAACATCTTCGACCGAAGCCACTCCGAAAAGGTCCGCAAAGATTGTAACCGCCCCATTCTCTTCGAGAGCGTGCTGCACTCTCCTCACAAGAGAGGTTTTTCCGAATCGTCTCGGGGAGTAAAGAACAACATTGGCACGGGATTCGGCGTAGGACAGGAGTTCCCGCAGTTCCGTTTCCCGATTGCAGAACGGGGCGTCCACCGGTATCTCATGCATATGGAAGGGATTACGCATCAGAGGATCCAATGCAAAGAAGGAATTATGGAGTTGCCATTATGGCAATTCAATAATACCTGTAGATCGCTCTTCTGTCAAACCTGGGTGGTCCATTGCTTCAGACGATAGTCAGCGCGCGCCTGATTCTCCATGAACGGTATCCATCATTCACCGTTCCTTGTCTTTCAAATTGGTGCAGCTGCTTTCCCCAAGCCGGCCCGGTGCTGCTCCCGGCGGGGATGCAAGGGGAGGATAATTGCTGGTGCAAGTTTCTTATAATTCTTTATCTCAATTGCTGCGTTCAGCAGAGGAGAAATCGCCATCCGCTGCATCATCCTTCGACGGCTCTGCCGAATGCGGGGTCACCATGTCCATCAAGATGTGGATCGCATTTTCAGGAAGCTGATCGGTTCTGCCCCGACCCCCATCGGCAGGGAAGGGGCAATATCAGATTGTAACGAAACGGAGGGCTTCAGGGTAGATTTCGACTTCCAGGGGGGTTTGTCCCACCAACTCCCCCTCAGCTTCCACCAAGGCCGTTGGTGTGGCTTCGACTCTGAGATGTCTTGCCTGGGAGCTTCGAACGATTGGGTGTCCCAAATGCCCCCCTCGGTAAACTCTGGGTAACAGGCCTATCACCTCCAATCGTCCCCCGCCGTTGGACCAGAGGACTTGAAAATGGTCGGTCAGAGGCGAAGCGTTGGGAGCGATCATCATGCCACCCCCGAAGTAACGCCCCAGGCAGGAGACAATCATGATGCTTTCCGCTCTCAGAGTGTGGCCATCTATTTCGCCATCCAGGCGATAGGTTTTCAAATCCAATAGCTCCCTCAGCAAGCCGACCAGATATGAGACTTTTCGCATCTCAGGCCTTTTGATATGCTTCAAGCGCCTGGCTACATTACCATCGCAACCCGCTCCCATGATGTTCAGAAATACCCTCTGCAGGGGGGTTCCGTCGTGGCCTCTCAGGGCAGCCATCCCCACTGCAACGCTCACGGCAGGTTTTCTCACGGCGCACAGGAGCTCTTCAGCAGGATCTCGATTCGACCTGAAGTTGCGCACGTAGTCGCACCCAGTCCCCAAAGCAACCATGGCGACGGTGGGCAGCCTGCCGGAGGGTTCCCACCACAGCCCGTTGAGCACCTCGAAAAGGGTTCCGTCTCCTCCGGCCACGATCACACGTTCGAATCCCTGTCGACGAGCCTCGCCTCCAAGCATCTCTCCATGGCCGGGACCTTGGGTGTACCAGGTCACCAATTCCCTGGCTTCTTCCGGAAACCTGGAAAGAAGACCGGACCACAGCCGCAACCCCTCACCACGGCCGGCGGCGGGATTGACGATAACTGCCGTTTTCATCATGATGCCTCTCCAGGCATTGGAAGGGAAATCGAAGCGTTGTAAAGGCCAAAAAGAAGCCGTCGTCATAACAAGGTGCTTGTGGCGATCATCGCCCATGTAGACGCTCTCTGGTCAAGGTCCTGGGAGACGTTACTCCTTTTTGAATGTCTGCATATAGAAAAACTGCCCCACATCGATCAACTGTGTTGGGGTGAAGCTTATCAGTTGCTTGAGCTCTTCAGGAGAGAATCTGATATGAAGAGGCGGACCGAATGGGGTGTCTTCCTTCTTTATCTCCACAATGGCCAATCTTCCATTGGGCTTCATCAGGCGATCGGCTTCTTTCAGGAATCCTTCCATCTCTGTTCGTGAAAACCCATGAATCACGGTAGCCACGTAGATCAAGTCTATGGATGATGCCGACAGCCTTGTTTCCTCTGTGATATCTCCGACAAACGGCTCTATGGTTGTACCTTCCGTTTCGGATTTCAAAACCTCTATTGATGTACTGTCCGTATCCAGAGCGTAGACCTTGCCGGTTTTCCCCGTCAGTCGGGCGAATTCTTTTGCCATATATCCGTTGCCACAGCCGGCATCAAGAACGACTTGCCCGGGCCCGATCATCAAACCTGCAAGAATCGCATTCTTGTTCAAGTGTCTTTCAGAGGATTTCCCCCGATGTCGATGCTTCAGGTTTTCAGCATTCCAGCGGTCTGACATTTTGATCTCCCTTCCTGATCTATCTCTCGTGACGATCGAGCCAGGGAATCCCTGGTATGCCCCCTTGTATGCGATCCTCCATGCCCTTCGCCTGCATAAAGTCTATTTTGAGTCGATCACCGGGTCAAAATCAGAATTCATGATTCAAGCTCTACAGTTTTTCACCCGCTATTTGTATTGACATGGTGTGGCCCTGACGCCGAAAAAACCTTGTTATCCGGTGGATGGGCTTTAACCGGTTGTTGCCGTTTGAGAGCCTGGTGTGGGGCGTTTGCGGCAAAATCTTGGCTTCAATCCGTGAGCAACGGTTGAGGAAATGAATAAACCTCACAGGAAAAGCCCTTCCTCCCCGGTGGCGGCAATCCTCAACGCCTGAAAGGATGGTCAGGAGCTATGAACAGACTTCTTGCCTGTACCCATTTGATTTTTCTTCTCCTCGTCGGAGCCTGCCAGGCCGCTGAGGTTGAAGCCAATCTCTTCACTCCCTACGAAGGACCTTTGCAGCTGGATACTCGATCCGTGAATTCGGCCATTGTTCTTCGCCAGCGCCTGGTCTCCGTTCAGCTTGAGCTCCTCACGACGATGGAGGGGCAGGAGGTAATCCTCAACCTTTTTGACGACGTCACGCTGCGGGCGGTTTTCGACCATATGGAATCGAACGCTTCCGGGGAAGTTGTCTGGATTGGCCGCGCCCAGGATACGGCCGGGGGAGCGGTCACCTTCGCCATCGCGGATCAAGCGCTGGCCGGCACGGTGGAGACACCCACGCTACTGTATCACATCCGTCCTTTTCAGGACCAACTGCATGTCATCCGCGAGATTCGGCCTCCGGTCCTGCGAACCGCACGATCTACGGCAGAGGGTGCTCCGTCTTCGATGGAGCTTGAGGTTGTCGATCTGGTGAACCTGGAGAGGGAGATTGAGAATCTGCAACCGCTGGTATGGGATGATGCCCTTGGCGCTGCAGCAATGGGACATTCCACGGACATGGCGCAGAAGAATTACTTCAGCCACACCAGTCTCGATGGACGTCTGTTCTATCAGCGCATTACCGCCGCCGGTTACCCCTATAACACCTGCGGTGAGAATATCGCTGCCGGTTACAGCACTCCGCAGGCCGTCATGAACGGCTGGATGAACAGTTCCGGACATCGCGCCAATATTCTCAACTCTTCCTTCTGCGACATCGGCGTGGGTTACGCCTCCGCATCCGCCAGCGATTACGGACACTACTGGACCCAGGATTTCGGCCGCCGCGAGGGGGTGACCGTCTGCCCCCCTGCTGTGGTTGAATACACCATTACTGCCACCGCTGGGCCGCACGGAACGATCAACCCTTCCGGCGTCGTGAAAGTGCCAAGCGGTGGGAACCGGACTTTCCGGATCACCCCCCAAGCGGGTTACAGGATTCTTGATGTGAAAATCGACGGCGTGTCAATTGGAGCGGTCGCGAGCTATACTTTCAAATCGGTGTTCGAGGATCATTCCATTGAGGCGACTTTTGAAGAAACGCCCAAGGCCGCCGGACTCACGCCCTGGATGCCGCTTCTGATCCTTGGCGACTGACCTGCGGTACGGTCTTGTACCCCTCTTCGCCACCATTCCAGACATCAAGAACCGGCAGAGAGTTTTGGTTCCACCCTTCTCATCGATGAACCTTGACACATTCGACGCAATAAAGGCAAAATTGCACAGACAGGGAATTTCGGATCGGTTGAATTCCATGCCATACAGGCTGTGGAATTGCAAGGGGCAAGGTGCACCCGAGAATTCCAAGGGAGGAGGATGACTCCTAAGACAAAACCAAAGCGGGAAAAGACCCGGAGAGCCGTAGAGAAGTCTCCCTCACAATTGACGGTCTCGGACACGAATACCCCTTCTGAGGAGAAGAGGCGTTTTGAGATCAATATCTTCAGGGGATGGTGCAAGTGCTGCGGAATCTGTGCGGCATTCTGCCCAAGGGAGTGTATCCGGCTCGATGAAGACGGGGCCCCCTATGTCGAAGATGCGGATCGCTGCACGGGTTGCGGGTGGTGTGAGATTCACTGTCCTGACTTTGCAATCAGCGTTCATGAGCGAAAAGCAAAAGAGATCGAAGCCCCGGAAGATTGAGTGTCGGTTGCAGTTCTATCCGG
>JAAYUJ010000685.1 GCA_012517775.1 Deltaproteobacteria bacterium | reverse complement strand
GCAACAATGATCAACTGCATCCAGTCACTGTCCATTTCCACGGAAGTGATCAACCGTTTCTATTATCTGAAGCCTGTAAAGTGGTTTCCCACCAGCAAACTTGTTTTTGCCAAGCTCCGTGAGCGCATGCACGAGGAGGAAGTTCGGGAGATTATCTGCATTGCGCTCATGACGCAGAAGAAGGTCCTGGGGTTGCTCTACGTAACCAACGACCAGCTCATGCTCGGGCGTGATAAGATGGAGTTCCTGTCCACCATCGGGCACATGATAGCTGTATCCATTGAAAATGCTAAGCTTTTTGAGTCAATCGAACGGGCGAAGAGTGAGTTGGAGATCAGCTTCGATGCAATCCAGCATAGTATCTTCATTGTGGATTCCAAATTGCTGATCATTCGCGTCAATAAGACCAGTGAAAGGGTTTACGGGAGTTCCGACGGATTGATCAACAGGAAGTATACCAGGGTCCTGTATAATCAGGACCATCCCCATCCGGAGTGTCCCATCTGGGCATGCTTGTGGGGGGCCGAGCCTGTCCGGCGCGAAGGTCCCCATCCACGGTGGGGCGGCTACTATCACTATTATGCGTTTCCTGTTCTCAATTCGGCGGGGTCACTGGAGAGAGTGGTCTATTACGAAAAGGACATGACGGAGGCGCGAAAGCTGGAACAAAGACTGCAACAGTCCGAGCGCTTGAAGGCGCTCGGTACTCTGGCTGCGGGGATCGCTCACGAGATACGCAATCCACTGGCCACAATCAACTTCAATGCACAGATGCTTCAACGGGACCTGGCTCTCGACCAGCATCAAGGGCAGATGTTTGAGGACATTCTCATTGAAATCAAGAAAATCGACCGCATTGTGCAGCAGGTTCTCCACTTTGCCAAGCCGCGCGAGCCCCAGTTCCTCCCCAATCAACTGAACGAAGTGGTGAGTTATTGCCAGGATTTGTCAAAAGCGTATCTTCGCAAGACCAAGATAGAGATTTCCGCAGACCTGGCTGATGATATTCCCCTTTTGGTGATGGATTTCAACCAGATCAGCCAGGTGCTCATGAATCTGCTCATCAATGCCATTGAAGCCATGCCTGACGGAGGAAGAATATCACTGAGAACTTACCGGCAGTTGGAGCCGCAAGGCGTGGTGCTCGAGGTGAGTGACACGGGTGCGGGTATCATGGAAGAAGACAGGGAGCGCATATTCGATCCCTTCTACACAAGGAAACCTGAAGGGACGGGCCTGGGTCTCAGCATCTCGCGTCAAATTCTCGAGAAGCATGGAGCATACATCGAAATGGATAGCTCACTAGGCGAGGGCACTACGTTTCGGATTGTCTTCTCTACTTCGGCGGAGAATGAGTAAACGGCGGCTCCTCGCGCACGGGATACAATCTGGTCAGGAGATGCGGACTTCGCTGAAGATTCTTGCCGTGGCCCTGGTGATTTCGTTTGGGCTCCTCTTGCGTCTCGCATGCTTTCTCGATTGGCGGGAGAATTCCTCGCGATATCTTTTTCAGAATGATCCCATTCTCACCACGTTTGATGCTTATTACTATCTCCGCTATGCACGAGATCTGGTTGATGGGAAGTATCAACGAATCGACGAACTGAGGGTGCTTCCCCGGAACCCACCCCGACCGTTTCCCCCTCCCCTTCTATCCGCAATGACAGCCGTCATCGCGAAGATCTCCAAAGCATCCGTCGACTGGGTTGCGGCTTTGCTCCCTGCCTATCTCGGGATACTCCTCTTTTTCCCCTTGTATTTCCTTACACGGCCATGGGGAAGCTTCTTTTCATCCATGGTTGCCGGTCTCGTGGGCTTATGCTCGCCCTACTATGTGCGTCGCAGCAGTGCCGGTTGGTACGATACCGACTGTGGTGTCGTCACTCTGACAATGACGGCGGTCCTCCTCCCTTTTTGCGTGGCAAGAAGCAGCGGGCGTGGAAGGATGCTTTGGCTGGCGTGTGCCTTCGTCCATTTTCTTGTTTTTTTCATGTGGTGGGACCAGGCGCCGGAAGTGACCACAGTGATCTGTCTGATCCCCCTGGTTTCATCATACCTGTTTCTCATCGGTCCCCGGAAAAAGGACTTGCCGCTTCTTGCGGCCTTTGTTCTGGGGGGATTTCTATTCATGACTCTTTGGAAGGGGATATCTTTCTGGGAGAGGTTCCTGCATGTCATCCAGGGACTGTTCCTCTATATTTCCAAAGCTGAAGCCCCCCATTTCCCCAATATCGGTCTCACTATTTCAGAGCAGGTGCGGGTGTCCTTTGAAGGGCTCATGGCCCT
>JAAYUJ010000684.1 GCA_012517775.1 Deltaproteobacteria bacterium | reverse complement strand
CCCACTGAAGAGCCTCCCACGGGAAAGTCTTCATTGGAGAGGAAGTGCATCAGCTTGCCTCCGGAGGCATGGCAGACAAGGCTTCATCCCGTGTGCATTCAGCTGCAAAGGCAAATACCGCCTCATGGACTCAGTACTCAGTGTTGGATAGTTCTCGAGGACTTGCTGCTCCGTCCACCCCTGGGCAAAAAGACTCAAGATAAAGTCAACAGAAAGCCTTGTACCCCCACAACGGGCTTTCCAACCAGGGCCTTCCGGATCGGAATGCATGTGTGGATGCCGATCTATCTCGCTTCTCTTTCTTGGAAAAACTGTAGTTTCTCAACAAACAAAGGAAACCATAGTTTTGTAGGTCGGGTTTCCAGCCCCACCTGCAAGCCTCTCGCTACACGATTTTATTGAGAAGTCACCCCTTGGATCGATATCCGTCCCGCATAACTTGGATTTGGTCGGTCGGCCGAACCTTGTTCGGCGCACGACGTTCGGAGCGGCCGTGATCATATTGCTGGGGTGCGCAATAGCGAACCCCAATCCATCCCCTCACTTTGCGCCCGGCATGATCTTCTGGAAGCCCTGATTCAAGAAAGCGTTCCCGGTGAGTGCCCGGTAGACCACATAGTCCTTACCGGAAAGTGCTCTGGAAGCTCCCAATCCCTGCATGCTCAAGTTCCATGATTCCTTGAGGGGATTCCAGTGCAGTTCACCATCCGGATCGATGCCGTAGGATTCCACGTCGTTGAGGGGAGTGAAGACCTTCCTGGTCACCATGAGGTACCTGAGCACCCTTTCAGCAGCCCCCGGATGTTCCGCCATGACCATGGCCGGATAATGCGGGGCAAGCACAGGGTAACCCACCAACGATTTACCAGTCAGCGGTCCTCCTTTCTTGTGACCACCAACTCCAAATGCTGCATAGTCAGGGTCTACGAGGCACGGCTCAGGGATCTCGCTCGCGCTCAGCCCGAAGAGATGCAGAGACGCATACCTGGGATAACGCTTTTCAAAGAAACGGTACTGCTTTCTAAATGCATTATTTCTGTACCTGGCCCAGTCGTTTCCCCATACATCGACTCCGGTCATGGGGAAGAATAAGGCTGCAAGCTCATCGTTGAAGCCGCTCCCGTCCCAGGTGGGGGGAGAAGCATAGGCTTGAAGAAGGACCTTGTCTTTGCCAGTGGATGCCGCATAGGCGACGGCGACGAGAAACGATTCCGATCCGAAGGTATCCCACCGGTTCTCAAGCTTATTCCCCTCATAATCATACCCGTGGGAAATGGATTTCGTCCCGTTGTCGCTCAGGTCGTTCCAGTTGATGTTGCGCATCACTTTAACGAGTGGAGAGAAGTCGATCCCCAGCGATTGACAGGCAAGAATGGACGAGGTGAGGGCGATGACCGTGTCCACGCTCGACCATTCTTCGTACTTCGTTATATCCCCTTCGGTCACAAAGTGCGGCAGCAAGCCATTATAGCGCGGCAAGGTCAAAAGGGTCGCTTTGATCTTTCTGACAATATTTTTAGCGGTAGTCTCGCTGACGTACCCTCGATCATGGGCGACCGCGGTCGCGAGAGCAAACATTCCCGTACTTTGGACGGCGGCAAAGTCCCCGGAGGGCCATGACGCGCGGTCTCGGACCAGACCTGAATCGGGGTCGAAACACTGGGAGAGGTGTCCGTAAGAAAACAAGAAAGTGGCTTCTGCTATCGTGTACACGGGCGAGCTGACGATGAAGCCCACCTCATCCACCGTCGCATGTCCAGGGCCGTCCACGAGCCAGTTGAAGAATTTAAGCTGAGCCGTAGGTTCGACCGGGATGTTGATGATTCTGCTGCCCCCGGACATCCCAATGGTGCGCACAAAAACAGGAGCGTCATTGATGTCCTTCAGCTCCACCTTGAGCTTACCTAAACCGGCCAGCAGCTTGATCCGGATTCCCGTGATCCGAGGCTGGAACTTCTTCAAAACATAAGGCCCCAACAAGGCGTCACCCTTCAAGGCATGACTCTGGCCCGTCTCCCGGGCCGTATGCTTGAGACTGGTCCAAACACCGGCCCAACCGTTCACGACATTCACCTTTACAGTGCCGCCTGTGAAATTCACTTTGTGGTCGGCACCGCTTCCCATCTTGCCTCGATCGGTCCCGATGGAGCTGTAAAAGGTGCGGTCCACATAGTCGTCTACCACACTGTACTTGGGAGATACCGTAGCCTGTGACAATGGCGAGTCAGGATCTGAATTCAGCTCAGCTGAAGCGGACTCCAGGAGCACAGCGCTTGTGAACAGCGCCAGCATCAGCACCAGAAATCCGATACCATGTTTCTTCATCATTTGCTCCTCCTTTTCTCATCAGTTCTGCCATTATGTGTCTCACATCGCACCCGTGCCACCCTGAAGGAGTCGGCACCATGATAACACCATCCACTCCGCGAGCGTTATTGCCATAGTGGGATGATATGGACGCCTTTTCGCTGCCGAAAAGGCGTCCATGACCCGCAAATCCGAATTCTCCAAAAGCGTTTTCCTTTTGAACTCAAAATCTTATCCTGGTTCGACCCCAACCAGGAAGAAACTTCATCCGAATCCACAATGAGGGCACATTGTGCTGTATTTATTGTTGTTATTATTGGATTGCTCTTAAAGAGGAGAGATCAAAGAGCACAGATGACCTTGGGAGACTGAATGAAACGGCTGAGGCGGGAGCGGGGATGGTCGGAGGGCCAGCTCGCCCGGAAGTTCAAAGTGCACCCAAAAAAGATCTCGGGTTATGGGCGAGGAATCCATCTCCCGTCGACGGATTTTTTCATACTCACAGCCGAGCTCTTCAACGTATCTCTCGACTACCTGGCCTTCGATAATCGTGAGGATATTCGACAGGTGCAGATCGGCGATCGTGACCTTTTTCAGAAGCTCGGAGAGATCGACAAATTCTCCGAGCAGGATAGAGCCCCTATCAAAGTCGTGCTCGACACCTTTATCCTCAAGAACCGCTTCCAGAAACTGGCTTTCACGGCGGAAGCCGGGACGGCCCGTGGTTAGTGGCAAGGAGACTTCGTGATGCGTGAAGAAACTATAAAAGAGCAGGCCCATCGCTTGCTCGACAGTCTTCCGGACTCTGCTACCTGGGAAAATCTCATCTACCGGATCTATGTCCGACAGGCCATTGAGGCGGGCCTAAAAGACAGCAATGAGGGCCATACGGTCGATGTCAAAGAGGTGCGCAAGGGATTCGGGCTCACGCCGTGAAGGTGCACTGGACAAGGAATGCCATGAACCACTTGGTTGCCATCTTTGAGT
>JAAYUJ010000119.1 GCA_012517775.1 Deltaproteobacteria bacterium | reverse complement strand
GAAAAGGACTCTCAGTCTGCCATGATGGAAAAGATCGATCGTATTGAAGTGGAAGGAAACGTGAGGATTTCTCAGCGGGACAAGCTTGCCACTTCAGAGAAGGCGGTTTACTACCACCAGGAACAGAAGATCGTCCTCATGGGCCGTCCCGTCGTATCTCAGGGGAAGGACAAGGTTCAGGGGCGCCTGATCACACTGTATATTGCTCAGGGAAAGAGTGTTGTGGAAGGGGGTGAAGAGACGCCGGTTCAGGCTGTTCTTCATCCTTCGCGCAAGGAAGCCGTTCAATGACGATGGAGACCAGGAATCTGGAGGTGCGAGACCTCGTCAAGAGCTACAAGGGTCGCCGTGTGGTGGACCATGTGAGCATCAGCGTGGAAGAGGGGCAGATTGTTGGGCTGCTTGGACCAAACGGCGCCGGCAAGTCCACTACCTTTTACAGTGTGGTGGGGATTGTTCGCCCCGACAGCGGCACGGTGCTTTTGAACGGAGAGAATATTGGCCAGGTGCCCATGTATATGAGGGCAAGAAAAGGAATCACCTATCTGCCTCAGGAGCCTTCGGTCTTTCGCAAACTGACGGTTGAGCAAAACATCCTTGCCATTCTTGAGACGATGAAGATTCGAAAGGAGGAACGCCATCTTCGCTTGAAGGAGCTTCTTTCCGACCTGGGAATTTCACATCTGGCCAGAAACAAGGCCGATCGACTGTCCGGGGGCGAGCGCCGTCGGGTGGAAATCACCAGGGCTTTGGTGACGCAACCCCGGTTCATCCTGCTCGATGAACCCTTCGCCGGGATAGACCCCCTTGCGGTTTTAGATATTCAGAGCTTGATCCGATCCCTGAAAGCGAAGGGAATCGGAGTGCTCATTTCAGATCACAATGTGCGAGAAACCCTGAAAGTCTGTGACTGGGCCTATATCATGCATGAAGGAAGGATTCTTGAGGCAGGAGACCCTTCAAGCATTGCCCGAAGCGACTTGGCACGTCGCACTTACCTGGGAGATCAGTTCAGTCTCTGATGACGGAATAAGACCATGGCGGCATTGGAACTAAAGCAACAGCTCAAACTGAGCCAGCAACTGATCATGACCCCTCAGTTGCAGCAGGCGATCAAGCTGCTCCAACTCTCTCGTCTGGAACTTGTCGAGACTATCAACCAGGAACTGGAGATGAATCCGGTTCTGGAGGAGGTTCAGGAAGGGGGGGATGGAGAGGAGAATGCCGATCTTGCGGATGGAGGAGTGGAGGAGCCTTTTCAAGAGGTTGAGGTTATCGAACGGGTGCGGGAAGATTTTGACTGGGATTCCTACCTGGATGAATACAGTTCGGGTACGCCCGTCCTTGTCGAAACGGACCCTAACAGGGAATGGCCCACATACGATCATCGATTGACCCTTCCCAAGACGTTGGAAGATCACCTTGCGTCACAGCTGCGCCTCCTGGACATTTCCGATGCACAAAAGGAGATCGGAGCACTGATCCTTGGAAACCTCAACGAGGATGGCTACCTCGATGCGAACCTTGAAGAAATTGCCGAAATGGCCAACGCCAGTGTTGATGAGGTGGGAGAAGTCCTTACGAAGATTCAGCTCCTTGACCCTGTGGGAGTTGCAGCGCGCAACCCCAGGGAGTGTCTCCTGATTCAGGCTAAAGCCCTCGAACTGGAGGACGATCTGGTCGTCCGGATCATTGAGCACCATCTCCAGTATCTGGAAAACAAGAACTACCAAGCCTTGGTGCGCACTCTGAAAAGGACGCCTGAAGAGGTCAAGGCGGCCATTGACATCATACTCACCCTTGATCCTCGTCCGGGGAGCAGGTTCAACGAGGACACCGTCGAGTATATCAGCCCTGATATCTATGTGGTCAAGGTGGGGGATGAGTTCGTCATTCTCCTGAACGAGGATGGCATGCCGAAGCTGAGGGTGAGTGCATATTACAAAGAGGCCCTCTCCGAGGACAGCAAGGTCCCGCCTGATGCCAGAGACTACATCCAGGGCAAGCTCAAATCCGCCGCATGGCTCATCAAGAGCATCCACCAGCGCCAGAGGACTCTCTATAAGGTCGCGCAGAGTATTGTGCGCCTTCAGGAGGACTTTTTCGAAAAGGGAGTCGCTTATCTGAAACCCATGGTCCTCCGGGACGTTGCGGAAGATGTGGGGATGCATGAATCAACCATCAGTCGAGTGACGGCAAGCAAATACATGCATACTTCCCACGGGATTTTTGAGTTGAAATATTTCTTTAACAGTTCCATAAATAGCGTTCTCGGTGAATCCGTGGCGTCCGAAAGTGTTAAAGAGAGGATCAGACAGATCATCAAGGAGGAAGACTCGAGCAAGCCGTATAGTGATCAGGAATTGGTGGAGTTACTGGAACATGAGAATATCAAGATCGCCAGGCGCACTATCGCCAAGTATCGCGAAATGCTGAATATTCTCCCATCCAGCAAACGCAGAAAGACTTTCTGGGGATCCCGCAAAGGAACCTGAAAAGCCGGAGCTGGCATGTCATGGGAGAGTGCATGGAGTAGGGCTCAGTATCAACGAAGCGTCTATTGAGCAAAGGTCTTAGCAGAGGAGCAGCAATATGCAGGTGAACGTGACTTTTCGGCATATCGAACCTTCTGAACCGCTCAAGGAGTATGCTGAGGAGAAGCTTTCCAGGGTAAAGAAATATTTGGATGAGCCCATTGAAGCCCACCTGGTTCTTAAAGTGGAAAAATTCAGGCATATCGCTGAAGTCTCCATCGACTCCAACGGTATTCGAATCAACGGAACTGAAGAAACGGACGATATGTATTCCGCCATTGACTCTCTGGCAGACAGCATCGAGGGCCAGGTCAAGAAGAGCAGGGAAAGAACCCGCCGAAGAAAGCCATCCAATTCTGAAAAAGACTGGATGGAAGGTCCTGATCGATCTGCTCCCGGCAGGATGACTGCTGATAGAGAACTACGGGTTATCAGGTCTGAGCAGGTTTTCGCCAAACCGATGGACGTCGACGAGGCAGTCATGCAATTGGATCTGAGCGGCGGGGAATTCATTGTGTTCACCAACAGGAATTCCAACCGCATCAATGTGTTGTATCGGCGAAAAGATGGTCACTGGGGGTTGATTGAGACCGTCTCATGATTTATAGCCCAACAGGTTCTTTCCCTGAGATGGACCCCCCGAAACCTTCTGGGAGATAACGGTTCTTATCATTCATAACAGAGCGGAGTGGGAACCCGGAGAGTGCTTGTTCGTGGTGGAGGCATTTGTCGATTTCGGTCTGAAAAGCCGTTTTTTTTGATATGTCCTGGGAGAGACATCTTTCGGCGGGGTAACAAGCCCGATGCGATCATCATATTGTCCGGACATGTGAGATGAATGAATGAAGATTGTGGATATTCTCGCAGAAACATCGATCATTCCTGAGCTCAAAGCGACAACCAAAAAGGCTGTTTTGGAAGAGCTCATCGATGCGGTACGGGTTCAGAATCCACAACTGGATCGAGATCGACTCATGGGTGTTCTCCTCGAAAGAGAACGCCTGGGGAGTACGGGAATAGGCGACGGTATCGCTATTCCCCACGGGAAAATCAAGGATCTCAACCAATTGGTTCTCTCCTTTGGAAAGTCCACAGTCGGTGTTGACTTCGAATCCATGGACGGGAAGCCCGTGCACCTCTTCTTCCTGCTTGTTGCCCCTGAGACATCCTCCGGGATTCATTTGAGGGCTCTGGCTAAGATCGCAAGACTTCTGAAAAACAACATTGTCCGCAAGAGGCTTGGGACCGTGAAGAGTCCGACCGAAATCTTTGCCGTCATTCAACAAGAGGATGAAGACTTCTGAATGGCATCGTGAATTCGAATGAAATGTGTGACGGTTTCTCTCACTACCCATCTTTCCAATTCAATCCTTTGATATCATTACGATGTTTTTTCCCTTTTTCTGATGCCTCTGCGGATGTTCCGGCAGGAATGATGGATCCTCTCTCGGTGGTCTTTCAAGGGGGTTGTGTCTCGTGGAAAAGAGAGTCCACATCGTCGTGGTGACCGGGCTGTCCGGATCAGGAAAGAGTACTGCCATCAAGGCATTTGAAGACTTGGACTACTTTTGTATCGACAACCTTCCCGTTCCCCTTCTCCCTGATTTTCTGACACTCTGTGAGAAGGACATGCCGGATGTGCTGAAGATCGCCTTGGGGATTGATATCCGGGAGCGAAGTTTTCTTAAGGATTACGACAAGATTTTCGCAAGACTTGAGAATTCGGGATACAGCTTCGAGATTATCTTTCTCGAAGCGCCCACCGATGTACTTCAACGCCGGTACAGCCAGACCCGTCGTGTACATCCCGTTGCGTCGTCATCCTCGGACTCCCTTCTCATCAATTACATCGGCTCTGAGAGGGATCAGCTCCAAGCACTGAGGAATCGGGCGGACCGCGTTATTGACACGGGGAACCTGACAGTACATCAACTGAAGGGCATGATCACCCGGACTTATTCCATGGTGAGTGAAAAGGAGAGGTTGAGCGTTCAGATCCTCTCTTTCGGTTTCAAGTATGGGTTGCCATTCGAAGCAGATCTGGTCATGGATGTTCGTTTTCTTCCGAACCCGTATTTTGTGGAAGAGCTCAGGGATTTCGATGGGAACGCACCGATAGTGAAGGAATGGGTGCTTCAGTGGGGCGCTGCGCGGAGCTTCATCCAAGAATACTGTTGTCTCGTCTTGAAGCTTCTTCCTTGTTATATAAAGGAAGGCAAGCGCTACCTGACCATCGGAATCGGCTGTACGGGGGGAAAGCATCGTTCGGTCGTGCTAGCCCTTGAGATCAGTGAACTTCTGAAGCGACATGGTTATTTCGTAACCACATTTCATCGGGACATTCACCTGGAGTAGTGCAGAGCCGATGGGTAACGCTGAAAAACAGGAATTTGTCGGGGTTGTGGTGGTTTCGCATTGTCAGCTGGCCCGGGAGATGCTGAAAGCTGCCGAGCTTATTGTAGGACCGATCGAAAACTGCAGGGCCGCCAGCCTGGAAATGGACCAACCGGTCGAGGCGATGACACGGCAGCTCCAGGATACGATCAGAGAAGTGGATACGGGAAGGGGAGTCCTCATTCTAACCGATCTTTTCGGCGGCACACCTGCCAATATCAGCCTGGCCTTTCTCGGGCCGGGGGTGGAGGTGGTGTGCGGCATGAACCTTCCCATGCTCATCAAGCTCGCCGGGTGCCGGGAGGATCTGCCGCTGCAGAAACTCGCAGAGATGCTTAAGGAATATGGACAGCGGCACATTTCCCTGGCAAGTGAAGTGCTGTCGCGTCCCATGGGTGAGTGAGATTTGCAGCACACGAAATGACCGACATGTCCCATGCGGCCAGGAAGGGGAGAGGGAGAGAAGGGTATGGCCCGAAGCATCTGGAGATTCATCCGGGGTGAGCAAAAGCAGGGTGGGGCGGATGGTTCAGATTGTACCCATGACCTGGGATGACCTTCCGGAGGTTCTCGCCATCGAAAGGGAGAGCCAGGCCGAGCCATGGTCGGAAAGATCGTTTGGCGAGGAGTTGGCGCGACCTGAAACGTGGGCTTTTGTGGCGAGGCTTTCCGGGACATGGGGAGAAGGAATCGAAATGCATTCCCGGGGATCGGTAGGTTTGAACTTTCCAACAGATCATGGGATGCCACTCTGTGGATATGTTTGTTTTTGGATTGTTGCCGATGAACTGCAGATTATGAATATTGCGGTGCATCGGTCATTCCGGCGAAGGGGCATTGGTTGGGCACTGCTTTCGCATGCGCTTGGCGCGGGT
The DNA here is from genome assembly GCA_012517775.1 of Deltaproteobacteria bacterium. GTDB lineage: Bacteria > Desulfobacterota > Syntrophobacteria > Syntrophobacterales > Syntrophobacteraceae > JAAYUJ01. The sequence goes on along the minus strand of JAAYUJ010000119.1, from coordinate 4,207 downwards.
GTTGCGAGTGGTGCTCGAAGAGCTTTTCTCGAGGTGCGTAAAAGCAACGGGGGGGCAAGGAAGCTTTACGAGAAGGCAGGATTCAGCAAGGTGGGAGAGCGCCCTGGGTATTATGGGCTCGATCAGGAAGCGGCGGTGTTGATGGAAATGGTTCTGTATCCTCCTGACAGTGATCCGACGTCACTATTCCAGCGGCAGGTTCGTAGTTGTTGATCTCAATCGGGTTGATACGGGCAGCAGGCCAGGGATGCCTTTGAAGGAATCGGACAATGGGAAATGGATTAGCGCTGGATAAGATCCAGTCGGACGCCTTGACGAAGAACTTGGACCTCACAAAGGTCGAGGTGGTTGTCTCTGACAGATTTGCAGTGTTTCAGGAAGCAGTGAAAGGTTTTGCTGGAAAAGAGCAACAAGCCCGGGAACTCGTCATTGAGTACCATCACCGGTATCGAAACTGGCAGTTCGTCCTTCAGGAGGCCTGGCGCTACGCCATCTCCAATATGCGCATTTACAGGAGCCGGCCTTTTAATGGGAGTGTCGTTTATCTGCTATCTTGCATCTTCCTCGAGGCACTGAAGAGCTCTGAAAGGATTGAAGTCAGAAATCTCGCCGCCGATCACTTGATTGCGTATTGGCAGAAGCTCGTGGATGAAATGCCGGAGGAATTGGCGCGGCAGGTTCCACAAGGACTGAATCTGGAGGAATTGGATTCGAGAATCGAAGAGTTGACGGCATGCCACGAGGGAATCCTGCGCCACTTTTTCATAGAGATCCTCGCCTTGCCGCAGGTGCCTTTTGAACACATCATGCGCAGCTACTACCAGTTCAAACGTCTCGCGGCAAAGCTCCTTAAGATCTGGCCCGAATCCAACTCATTCCAGGAACTTCGCCGGCTTCTTCACGCTATGCTTGAGCGGACTTACGCGTTCTGGCTGGAAAGAGAAGATCCGTGCAGATGGCTTGCTCACCAATGGGGTGAAACATACACGACGGCATCCTGGTACAATCCCTGCTCCCCTCTCAGCCATGAACATTACACCGGTTATATGGATGCTCTCACAAACGAGATTGCCACGGAAGCGGACCATCGGATGGCTGTGGCCAAGCTGGTGGGTTTCCCCGATTTCCACGAGATTGTGCGCACCTACTATCGGGTTCCCGAGGACCTCAAAGCCATTGAGGACCCCGTTCAGGCCGCTGATCTGAGCCTTCTCATGAGACTGAAAATCATGGAGACCAGAGGTCTTGAGGCAATTCATCAGGAGACGCTGCGAGAAATCAATTTCGACATTGCCAGGTGGATAGGTCAGGAGTCTGCGGAGAAGCTTCATGAAAAGCTGGAAAAGATATTCAGTGTTCTGGATGTTTGCATGCGGAAATACCCTGAAGCCGCCTTGCAGCTCATCCGCACCATAGGACTTGAGGTTATCGAAACGGACAACCGGCAGTTGATCTCTTTTTTCCTCAAGAGAATCATTGGGATGGGATTTCAGATCCCGAGATTGGGTGGGGTAAGCCAACACTGGCAGGTTGAGGTGAATCCCGCACACCTGCTCAATATTCGAATCTGGTTGGAATTCATCAAGAAGAACCCTAATCGTACCAAGATGCTCTTGTCCGCCCTGATCGTGAATCTCAGCCTTGGCGGCATCTACATACGAGATACGGCTCTGTTTCAAAAGGATGTCAGCCAACTGCTCCACGCCCCGATCAAGACTGCGTACAACCTCGTCAAGCAGCTGGCCAAAATCTTTCCCATCTATTTCAATCAAATCGGTGCTGAAGGGCAGCTGAGGGTTGTTTCCACCGATGTGGACGAACTGACGGGGAGGAGTGATCGACTGATTCATTTTCTGAGGAAACAGAGCCACGTGGAAAGCAACAACATCGTTGTGACTTTCATTGAGGCCATCATCGAATTCTGGCGCACACTGGATAAGACACGCCTCAAGACCCTGGTGCCCGAGGAAATCTATCCTGAAATTGTCACATCGGGTCCCCTGGTGGATGAGGTGCACCGGATTTTTTCCTCTCTCTTCCAGTCGGGTAAAGTCCACCAGGTGAAGGATCTCCTGGACCTCTCGGAAAGTCAAGTCCGCACCCTGATCGACTCGGTTCCTGAAGTGTCGCGAGGAGAGCGACATCGCGCTTTCCTTCTCATCCAATTCTACCAGTTGCTCCATGAGAAGTATGCGCTTTCTTTCAAGGACATACACGTTCATCTCCAGAGGGCGGCCAACATCGGTCTTCCAGACCCCACAGCTCTCCTGGAAGCGTTGGAAGGTACGGACGACTTTTCAAAACTGAACGCCATACTGGATTATCTTCTCTCTCTCCAGGACGTGATCCTGACTCATGGTGAGCTGAATATTCTGGAGAACATCTATTACAAGCGCCATATCGCTGTAGACATTCCCTCCATGTACGGTTCTTATAATGAAAGGAAATTCGATGCACTGGGACTCACCTTCCGCCTCGAGAATCTTGCCAATGTACTGTTCGAAGAGATCATCTTTTCCTTCAACCTGTCCTTCATTACACGGGCCACGTTCTTTCGGATCCACAAGGTTCTGCCATGCTTCATCAAGGCATTGAAAATCGACGGCATCACCTCGTATCGCCTCCAGAGGCAGGCGGAACTCTTTGAGAATGCCCTGGAAGTACGGCGTTTTTCCCATTCCCAGTACATGGACATTTTCCGTGGGTTTTCCGAGGCGATTAAGCAGATCATCCAGACCAACTACCATGCCGTTCACGAAGAGAACCTGGACCTGATCACCCGGCAACTGGGGACAACCAATCTGCTGCCCCGCTACCAGCGCGAGGCCTCCGGCGAGACCTCCAACGAGAGGGCACAAAGGGTTTCCGAGAGTTTTCTCAGGGACCTTATTGCAAAGACTTTCGGCCTCCAATATTTTGATCACTTCATCGCAAGCATCCTGACCACACTGGCCGCCCAAAGCGAGCATCTCAGCGCAGAAAGTCTGGATTTACTCCTGAGCTACGACCCCGATAAGAGTCTTTCCCTTGTGTTCCGTCCCAACCCCAAGAACTACGACCTGATTCATCTCGGCAACAAAGGCTACAACCTGACCATGCTCAACTCTTTCGGGATCAAGGTGCCGCCGGCTTTTACCATAACGACCGAGTACTTCCGCTGCAGGCACGTGCTGCAGAGTTTTCCCCAAGCCCGGGAGGATTTCGAAGAGCGGGTCATGGCCCATATCCATGAACTGGAGCAGGCCACGGGCAGGTTTTTCGGCAGTCGAAACAAGGCGCTTTTGGTCTCTGTTCGCAGTGGCTCGGCGGTCTCCATGCCCGGTATGATGAACACCTTTCTCAATGTGGGAATCAACGAAGAAATCGTGGCAGGTTTGATAGAGGAGACGGGAGAAGCCTGGTACGCCTGGGACAATTACCGGAGATTCATTCAGTCCTGGGGAATGTCTTTCGGATTACAGCGGGATGAGTTCGACGCCATCATGAACTTTCACAAGAAGCGATATAACAGACACGTGAAACGGGAGTTTCTTCCAAATGAGATCCGCGCCCTGGCATTGGCGTACAAGGAGGCCTTGAAAGCAAACGACATCGAGTTTTCCGAATCGCCCAAAGAGCAGTTGTTTACGGCCATCAACCAGGTGGAGGAGTCCTGGTATTCTCCCAAGGCCAGAATGTACCGGGAGATCATGGGCCTCTCCGAGGATTGGGGAACCGCCGTGACCATCCAGACCATGGTGTTCGGTAACCTGCATCATCGTTCCGGAGCAGGAGTCATGTTCACCCACAACCCCTGGACATCCGAGGATCAGGTAGACCCTGTGGGGGACTTCACCATGGGGAACCAGGGCGAGGATGTGGTAGGAGGTCTGGTAAAGACACTGCCAATCAACGAGAAGCAGCGTCTCGGAGAAAGAGAACCCAGAGAGTACTCCCTTGAAGTGCTTTTTCCTAATGTATACAAACGCCTGGTCAAGATCGCCAAGGATCTGGTGTACGGACAGAACTGGACTCCCCAGGAGATTGAGTTCACATTCCAGGGGGATCGGGAAGAGGATCTCTATGTGCTCCAGTCCAGAAATATGGCGCCGCGAGTGAAACGATCCTACCCGGCCTTCAAGCCATCCGAATCGCTTCATGCAAGCTACCTGGGGAGTGGCATCGGCGTCAGCGGCGGCGCCCTTTCCGGCCTCATCGCGTTTGATCT
>JAAYUJ010000683.1 GCA_012517775.1 Deltaproteobacteria bacterium | reverse complement strand
TCCCGAAGCTCAAGGCCCGCATGGACGCTCGCCGGAGCATCTACGGAACCATGCCGTTCCGTGAGTCGACCGTGACGGAAGGCGGAGTCACGTCCTAGACCGCCCCTGGGCTGTTCCGGGGAACCTCGGAGAAGTCCCGGTTCATCGATGAGGTCCGGGAAACCGCAGCCGAATATATCCAAACTCTCATGTTTTCAGCACATCTTCACTCTCAAAGTCTGCAAGGCTCTCGCACTCCCGTTCTTCAAAGGTCTTGATCCAGTTCTCAATGCGATCCTCCCCGTAGGTTTTCCTCCAGGCGCTCAGAATCTCACAAACGGGAATGTCGGCATAAGTTCCCGTGTATTCGATATATTCCATGAATTTTTGATTCTTCGAATTGAACGGGTGGAAGAGGGAATCCTCGCGACCATTGAATTCAAGGGGCGGGACCTTGTGTTTTTCACAGAGCTCACGGTTGAATGCCGGTGTTGCTTTGACCCATTTCCCTTCGAGATGGAGCTCAGTAAAGGCATGATAGACGAAGACGTCGCTTCCGAGGTAATCGATGAGCTGTTTTGTGGCAAGGTGGTTGCGGACAGTGGCGAAGCCAATACGCGCGGGAATACCGCGGGACCTCGCGAGAGCACAAAGGAGGGAGGCCTTGGGAATGCAGAAGCTCCTGCCCCGCTTCAGGACATAGCTCGCCTGGTAGTGTTCCGGGAGATAAAAGGGGGCATAGGGATCATACCGGATGTTGTCCCGAACAGCGAGATACAGTCTGACCGCCTGCTCCACGGGAGTGTTGCTCTCGCCCGCAATCCTCTTTCCGTATTCAACGATGGCCGGGAAATCACTGTCGATGATCCGTGTTGGTTTCAGATACTGCTCAAAATCCCGATCAAGGCTCATTTCAAAATGGCTTCCGATTCAAACAGGCTTGCAGGCATTCGCGGTGATGCAACTGGTGGACAGGGCATCCGGAAGGTCGAACCCTACTATACCCTGCGGTAGCTCTGAACGAGCCGTGTGCCCATCACACCTGCAAGCCTCCGCAAGATGAGGAGACCTTCATGTGGATATCGCTCGAATAGTTTCAACAGTCGCTCCCCATCAATCTTGATCACCTTGCTGTCCATGGTGCATTCCGCGGATGCGGTGTAGCGACGCGGTTCCACCAGGGCGGACCAGCCGAAAACCGAGCCCGCCGAATCGACCGGAAACGTGATTGCCTTTTTGCCTGGAACCGTGATGACCACCTGCCCGTCCTCGAGAATGTAAAGGTACTCTGCAATGTCTCCCTCGCGAAAGAGAACCTCTTCCGCCTGGACGCTCTCCTCGCTTGCGAACTGAGTGATTTCGTGGAGAATATGAGAGGGAATGCTTTTGAAAAGCTCTACCTCCTGCATAAACATGATCCCATCCTCCTTTGATGCAACTTCTCACTAAGTCCCGGTTAGAGCTGATATGAGACTGCCTCATGTATTCTTACGGCTAACAGGTATTGTGAGGTCTGTCAAACACATTAGCTAAGCGACGTTGGCATCTCAACCACCCGACATCGCGATGCACAACCCAGCGCAAGGATGTACCGGCCTTCGTTCACGAGCTCATATCCTCGCAAGTCGCTGGGAAAAGGCCCTTACGCGGACGAATCAGCGATAGCGATCCCCCTCGTTCGCATCAGGAGGATGGGTGCTCGCACACATCCACTTCCTCACCGCCGGTGATGGCAAGGATTTGATCGACAGTGACGGGCACGGCCGAGTGGTCGTTTCCGGCCGCGGCAAAGACTCTTGGAAAACGTCGCAAGGAAGAATCAACCAGAACGCGCAGTGCCTCAGGCAGCAGGAAAGGACAGACGCCTCCGGGCGCATAGCCCGTAAAACGGGCAACCTCCTCAGCTTCGGGCAGTCGCACCTTGCCAGTCAGTCCGGTGGCCTGCTTGAGCTTGGGATTCCTGACCTTCATGTCTCCCGATGTAACCACCAGGACGGGCTCTCCGCCAACCAGAAGAAGAATGCTCTTGGCAATCTCACCCACGCTGCACCCAACCGCTCTGGCAGCCGCAATGGAATCCGGTGTCGGATCAGAGAATTCCCACACCTCGATTCCCATCCGATCAAGGGTCCGCTTCACATCATCGATGGATGGCATGGCGTAAAATCATCCTCTCTTTTTATGAATTCTTGTTTTCCGTATCCAATGGCGTCAAAGGGCCTGGAACCGAGGCAATTTAAATTGCCTTTGACAGCCGACACATTTTTCATTACAGGTATGAGGGCATAAATGCACGGTTTTTCACATGGGATGCCCTTCTTCAATCCCTGATACTCTCAATAGACGAAGAAAGAAAAAGCTATGGCCAATGTGGTGATCGTTGGAACCCAGTGGGGTGACGAAGGAAAGGGTAAGGTAGTTGATCTGCTTACGGACAGAGCGGACTGCGTGGTGCGCTTCCAGGGAGGCAATAATGC
>JAAYUJ010000682.1 GCA_012517775.1 Deltaproteobacteria bacterium | reverse complement strand
CGCTGTATCGGTCCTTTTGCTGGATCTCTTCCAAAAGGCATGCAAAAGGCGGGAATCACTTCCCGCCTTCAAGATTCGAAGAAACCCATGAAATGCCGGCCCGAAAGGCTGCTTATGGGCAGGCGGATTTGTAGAACTCGAACTCTCCCTTGTCGCTGATCTTAACGACTACAGCGCATTTGACGGGATCCCCGTGGGATGCAAAGGTCATCTTGCCGGTGATTCCCTCAAAATTCTTGATCTTTGCCAACTGCTCCCGGACCGCATCCCTGTCCTTCGCCATGTCGCCGCTCAAGCCGGCGGTGTTCTTCATGGCCGTGAGGAGCAGCCCTATGGCATCCCACGTGAGGGCTGCAACATCGTCGGGAACGTATCCGTGTTTGGCGTTGTACTTGTCAATGAATTCCTTGGTCTCCCCCTTGGCCCCGGCGGCGGCGTAGTGGGTGCTGAAAAACTGCCCGTTGCACGCATCGCCGCAAAGCTTCATGAGCTCGGCGGACCCCCAGCTGTCGCTGCCCATGATGGGCTTCTTCCAACCGAGCTCCTTGGCCTGCTTCACAATGAGGGGGACTTCATCATAATACTGGGGTGTAAAGAGCACATCAGCTCCGGAATTGACAATCTTGGTCAACTGCGCACTGAAATCCTTGTCTTTGGTCGTGAAAGTCTCGAAAGCCACTACGGACCCGGGACCGTGGATCTTCTCAAAAGCTTCCTTGAAGTACTCGGCCAGCCCCTTTGGATAGTCGCTGGCGATATCATAGAGAACAGCCGCCTTCTTGGCGCCGAATTCCTCCGTCACGAATTTGGCGGCAACGGGACCCTGGAAGGGATCGAGAAAACACGCGCGAAAAACGTATGGACGACCTTCGGTGGTTTTGGGGTTGGTGGACCATGGAGAGATCATGGGGGTTTTGTTCGCGTTGGCGACTTCCCCGGCGGGGATGGCTTGCTTGCTGGCCTGAGGTCCGATCATGGCCAGGACCTGATCCTGGGTGATGAGCTTCAAGGCTGCGGGAGTAGCGGACTCTGCCTTGGATTCATTGTCTTCATAGATGAACTCGAGCTTGTACGCCTTGTCCCCTACCTTCACACCCCCCGCCTTGTTCACCTCCTCCTTATACATTTCGGCTGCAAACTTTGAGCTTTCGCCTACTTTGGGTATGTCCCCCGTGAGAGGAATGTTGAAGCCAACCTTGATGGTCTGGGCCCGGGCCAGGGGAGACAACAGCAATCCCACAATACAAGCCATTGCAATGACAATAGAAACCCTCCGCATGACTTCCCTCCTATCCAGAATTGGACATTTGTGGTTTTGTTCTACGATTGCGCACAGTTTTGGACTGGAATAGCCTGTTCTTACAACACAAAAAGGAACCCCTGTCAATGTGTTTCACGTGTTCCTCAAGGCTTTCAGGTTCTTTGGAAAGCCGCTCTTTGCCGCCCTTGGCAAGAGAACACCGTTAACAGCAACAGTCTGGAGTTGATGGCAAATGTCGTAAACCTTCATGTTTTCATTTGCGAAAATGCCACGAACGCCTTCTCGCCGCGTCCGTCAATTGTGTACCCGTTCTGTTCAAAATCAGGTATAAAGCTGAAAAATGGAGAACCGTGCAGAAAAACGAAGAAGGAATCACGAAGGATAGCGTGCTGATCAATCGGGGAAAGTGAATCGACTGAGAGGATGAAGATCAGATCCGGTATAATGATCAAGCTTTTTGTCTGGTATTTTGCCCTGATTTCCATCTTTTACGGGACGATGGTGGTCTTGTTTGTCCACATTCAAAAAATCATGGAAACGTCTGGGAGTGTGGTAAACAGAAACTTCAAGATTTCCTCAGCCTCCAAGAAGATGGTGGACAGCCTCTTGTGGATGGCTGAAAATGAAAGTAAATACAATCTGCTGCAGAAAGAAGAATATAGATTCTACTTTTTGGATGGCCAAAGGGAGTTTGAGAGAAATCTTTCGGAGATCCTGCGCATCGAGTCGGCCCTCAAAAGGGAAGCCAGTCCATGGAAGGAGGTTTTCAGGGAATATGTGCGGATGCTTCCCGCCGGTATGGAGAGTCCGATGGAGGAAGAGACTCCCAAGGATTTCTGGTTTTCCGAACCGATGATCAATGAGTGGGTGCGAAGGATTTCGAAAGTCAGGTTTGAGAACGAGCAGGAGATTGAGGCGGGAATGAGAAATCTCAATTACCGCGGTGAAATGGCCGAGAGGTGGGGCTTTGTCGGGTTGGGGCTCTCCGTCTGTCTGGCGCTTGTGGGAATCGTATTTCTCACCCGTTCCATCAATCGACCTCTCCGTGAGCTGCGCAAGGGAATCCGATCCATATCCCAGAATGGTCTCACGGAGCCCATTCCCATTCTCTCCAAGGATGAGTTTGGTGAACTGGCCGCCGCATTCAATGACATGACGGTGAGACTCAGGGAAGAGGAGCGCATGCGTTCCGACTTCATCTCGATGCTCAGTCATGAGATCAGAACGCCCCTGACGTCCATTCGTGAGTCGATCAATCTCATTGCGGAAGAGGTGATGGGTCCCGTCAACGAGAGGCAGCAACGTTTTCTCGAAATCGCCGGCAAGGAGACCGAGCGGATCACGGACCTCCTGAAGCATCTCATGCAGGTGTCACGGCTGGAAGCCGGCGCACTCAAGGTGCATCCCCGGCCTCTTGATCCCTCCTCGTTCGTTTTCGGCAGCATTGACCGGGTGACACCGGCAGCGGAGGCCAAAAGCATCAGGATTCACGCCGAATTTCCATCCTCTGTGCCTGAGATCATGGGAGATCCTGACAATCTTCAGCAGGTTCTCCTGAACCTGCTGGGGAATGCCATTAAGTTTTCTCCACCCGGAAGCGAGGTGCTGGTCCGTGTGGACGAACAGGAGTCCGGCGAAGGGAAGGGGCTGGTGTTCTCCGTTTCGGACAGGGGACCGGGAATCCCGGTGGATGAGCTTTCGATGGTTTTTCACAAGTACTACCGGGCGTCCGGTGTTCGAAACGAAGTGGATGGCGTGGGCCTCGGCCTGAGCATTTCCAAGCACATTGTGGAGGCCCATGGTGGAACGGTATGGGTGAAGAGCGAAGAGGGGCAGGGGAGCATTTTTGGTTTTACCCTCCCAATACGGTCCGAGGAAGTCTCATGAATGCCGAGCGAATTATCCGGAACATACTCATCTCAATGAACGCTATTCTCGTTTTATGCCTTCTGGGGTTGGGAATTACCGCATGCGCCCCGTCGCGAGCCGTCCAGCCAGCGGCTGTAAGCACTCCTCGACCTGCGGAGGTGGAGCTTCGTCTGTGGCGCGAAGGAGTGGAGAGCTTCTCGAAGAGTGACTATGAGAAGGCTCTGGCCCTTTTCGAGACCCTGAGCGAGAGTGCCCGGGACTCGGAAATGAGTCGCAAGGCTCTTTTCGGCCTTGCTTCCACCCGGCTTGTCCTGGCCAAGACTCAGGCTGAATTCAATGAGGCGATGGTGCTTCTCAATTGCTGGAAGGAGATTGCACCGGCAGAGATGTCCTCTGAAGATCCTCGCTTGCTCCTGTCAGCTTTGGAGCGATTTTCCGAATTCAGCGCCGCGGAGACGCCGCGCCCTAAAACGCGTAGAAAGGATCGGGACATTGTATACAGCAACTTCCTGGCCTGCAGAAATAGTCTCCAGCTCAAGGAAAAAGAGATGGAGCGTATGAAATCCCGGCTCGAATCCAGGGACAGGGAGATCAAGAAGCTCAAGAGCCAGATCGAATCCCTCGAGGCCATCCATCAGAAATTTCAGGAAAGAAAGCAGGAAGTCTCTTCCCCTTGAATCCTGGCGTGATGGCGTGTGTGTATTCGACAACTCACCCTTGAGAGCAATGAGCGTACCTTCCCAACAAGCAGGTCGGGATTCCAATCCCGACGGCGTTTGCATCCAGATGTCGGGTATGGAAACCCGATCTGCGAAGGAGCCGTAAACCGGACTTATTGAGAGGTCACCATTGAGCACGCAGGACTCCACTCTTCCTTGCCTCAGACATCCACAACTCACTGCTGAAACACTTTTTACTCCTTGTCTCCTATGCCTCGTCTCACGTTACGCGTAGAACATGCGTCAGCCTTCAGAATGGGAGACAAGACGTCATCGAGATCGTTGCTTCGGCATGCTTTGACTCCGCAAGCAAGAAGACCGGCGTCGGCCTCATCGTCAGGAGCGAAGACCTCTTGGCCGATAGTCACCGCTTTGGACACTGTCGCCCAAGTCTTGCCTGCGTTGGTTGCGTGCGGCACGAAGACAGCGTCAGCCAAGGCTGCAACCAGATCGTTGCGCTGCATGGCCTGTGCAGAGGGCAGGACTATAGGGGTATCCAGCAGTGCCACATCGAATCGGCCACGCGGAAACCGGGGATTGGCAGCAGACGGGCTTGGTGAAATCCCTATTTCGCTGAAGAGAACCCATCGGTGGCAGTCATCCTTGAGGAAATGAACGAGCAGTTGGGAGCCACCACGACGTATTTGCTTTATTCTCCCTTTGCCAAAGGTAGGGTTATCGATGAGGTTACCGACCGCCGGACATGGATTAGTATTCATATCATCATGCTCTGATAAAAATCGCTCATCCATTCTTCAGCCCTGCCTCATCTTTGACAGCAAATCCCAAGGCGAGGCAAAGTCACGCATTCCAGGTCATAACTTACAATTTGAGAGCAGGGAACAAGTCCCAAAGTCGGCTTTAGTCGGCAAAAGAATTCTTGCTGCCAT
>JAAYUJ010000681.1 GCA_012517775.1 Deltaproteobacteria bacterium | reverse complement strand
CTTTAAGGACGCCTTCGAAATTCCGTCCAACGATCCCGATGAAAATCCCGTCATTGTGGAAGTGAGCGGTAGGGGAATGCCCGCCATGCCCCCCGATCTCTTGCTCTTGCTCTCCGATTCTCCATGAGAAGAGAGGAGGGAGAAGGAAGGTGCAGAACTCTTCCGAAGCACCCTTGCTCTGACAGGATCTCCGGCCTCAATGCGCATAAGTCGGGATTCCGTTCCCGACAGCAGGATGTCGGGTAAGAAAAGCGACCTGCAGAGCTGCCGTTACCTGGACTTATTGAGAAGTTGCTTCGCACATCGGCACATCAGCACGAACGCACTGATTTCTCCGCTCGCCTTGAGTTTCTAAGGGTGCGAAAAATGAAACGTCTCTTCCTTGACAAGACTAGACGCTCTTTCATTGTATCGGGTACTCTGACGGGACATAAGAGACTGTCGGGGTAGAAGCCCGCGGGGGCTTCACATGATATGCACCCTCAATTGGTTGCCCAGTTCCTCGAAAGCCGCGGCCCAGTTCAATGCGTCCTCAGTGACCGCGGACGGGCCGCTCTTCATCTCTCGGTACATGGATTCCCCCATGGAAAAGTAGATATTCTGCGCCATCCACAAATCCAGATCGATATTCTGAGCCTTGAGGCTCCTCAGGACCGCCCCTGTGATGTCCAGGTTTTCCATTCGCGGATCCTCCTGGAGCCTTTCCATGGCACTTGTAAGCCACTGGCTCGCTCTGAAACCGATCAGCTCCCGGTTCAGCTTCAACTGCCATCGACCTGCCATGCCGATGAGATTCTCCAATTTTCCCACATCCAGTTCTTCTCTCTCAAACAAACCGATCACATCCAGGTTGATGATCCGCTCCGCCGCCGTAGTGAAGAGCTCCGGTAGAGGTGCAGAGAGATCCTGGAGGAAATTCATGATCGCATGGTTCGCTTCAAGGATCCTCCTGTAGGAAATCTCGGCATCCTTGTATGCGAGATCGAGTATCTGATGGATCACTTTTCTCTGCTCGTCCCTGAACAGGTGCCAAAGAGAGAAGTTGTTGACGCCGAAATGCTTGTCCATGAGCCGGATCACTTCGGGGACATCCGCCCTGTCGAAGGCCCAACGGATCTCCTGTTCCATTTCTCCATACGCTGCATCGCCCTGAAAGACCCTGACGCCGCCATTGATGTTGTGGTCTCCCAAATGGAGCACCCCGTAGCTCAGTATTTCCTCGTTCCAGGTGATGTCGGAAGAGACCCGTATCCTTCCGACTGCAAGCAGCAGTTTTCCGGCTTCGTAGACATCATGGGCTATTCTTTGGACCGTGTAACAGTATATTCCCGTATCCCGGGGGTAGTCCTCGAAAAGAGAGGAAACGGCATAATGCACACCTACTCTCAGAAGATCCAATCGAGCGGGTTTCACGAACTTTTCATAGACCTGGGCCGCATTTCCCAAAAGATTGCTCGGGACTCGTTCCAGCTTGCTCACGAACTGCTGTTCCACAAAACCGCCGGGGAGCTGCTCCAGATACTGCACCACCTTGGCGGCATATTGAAGGATTTGCACCGTTTCGATGCCGGAGACCTCGTCGAAGAACCAACCGCAACTGGTATACATGAGCAGGGCATTGCGCTGCATTTCGATGAGTTGCAGTACTTTGATCTTATCAGCCGGGGTAAGTCCCTCAACCGCATGTTCAGAAAGCCAACGATCGACGTTTTCCCGAGATCGGTTCAGAATCAGGCTGATAGCGCCATCCCTTGCCTCCCATGGGGATTTCCGAAAGCAGCTCCCCAACTCCTCGAACACTTCTCCAGCCTTGTCTCTCAGCCAGTCCAAGGACTCTCTGAGCGGTCTGCGCCACGCCTGATGCCAGCCAAGATGCATCCCCGAGTTGCAGCCACAGTCCTCCCGCCATCGTTCCACTCCGTGAACGCAGCTCCACGATGAGTTTTCGATGATCTCCACCACATGGATGGGAGGATGCTTTTCGAGGAATT
>JAAYUJ010000118.1 GCA_012517775.1 Deltaproteobacteria bacterium | reverse complement strand
TTCATGGTGGGTGCCGGCCTGATGTTGATTCGCCTTAGCCAGTCCTTCATCCTTCGGGCTGTTTTCAGTTGCAGGAGAGCGCTCATTCGCTTGAAGACCGGATGAGGATCGTCGAGTGCTTTTTGCAGTCCCCTGTGTCGCACCTCCACTCCAACATTGTGCTTCGTCATATCGGGATTGAACTCATCCTCCACTTCGAGAAAACGAAAGACGGTCTGGCAGGTTTCCGTCGGGTTTTCCTTGAATGATTCAAACAGGAGGACCAGGAGACGTTCCGATCCGAATATATCGAGGTATCTTCTGATCTGGGGATAGTACGACGCTCTGTTGAAATAGTAGAAGTTTGCGTGCCAGCTTTGGACGCAGGCTGATCTGAATCGGGGATTGGACATCCTCGCACTTTCCTCTGCCAGGGCTGTTTCGAACGAGAGTCTCTCGCCACGCTTGCCAAGACGTCTCATGTGGCGCCACAAAGCGAAGCACATTTCCACGGGATTCCTCAAGACCACCACAATGCGGGCTTGGGGAAAACGCTCCCTGATCCGGGACGGAGCTTCCGGCTCATAGAGGTACCCGGTGGATGCCTCGCCTATGGCTGTCTCATCATTTGCGTCAGAAAAAAGAGATATGTAGTCATCAAATGACCTGATGCCCCCCTCCCAGTCCATAAAATAAGAGGGTTCCTTTATCTCAGGCATAAAGACTTGTGGATGTTGCCTGAGATAATGGTAAAGGGAAGTGGTTCCACTTTTTGCGGCTCCCACGATAAAAAAATTGGGAAGCTTCATCGCCCTGTCCCTCGCGAACCCTAAACGGCAGGAATGGGACCTTAAGAAGGTCTGGAAACATTCCTGTCGTCCATGTCCACCCCGCAATAGTGTTATCAGAGCGACCTCAGCAGGCGGATCTTCATTGCTGCGAGGGTCCTCAGGTCGTAGCCGCTCTCGACTCTCTCTCTGCCTGCGATTCCCATTCGTTTCCTGAGGGCACTGGAGCCCAGGAGACAGCGAATGGACGCGACCCATTCGTCATCACTTCCTGCAAGGAGGCCTTGGCGGCCGCTTTCCACCACGTCGAGATTCGCCCCTACGGGCGAGCATACGGCGGGAATTCCGGACGCCATGTACTGAAGTGCCTTAAGGGCACATTTTCCCCTGGTCCATTCGTTGTCTTCCAGTGGCATGAGGCCGACGTCCATGTCATGAATGTCACGGACTTCGGTCTCTTCCGACCAGGGACGATTCTCCACCTGAGCACCATGCATCCCGTAGGTTCCGTCTGAGACGACCAGCAGTCGCAATCCCTTGAATTCGCTGCTTAAAAGGGGGATCACCGATGAAAGCATGTTCAGATAGCGATAATTGACCGAGCTTCCAATCCAGCCAAGAATTGAAGCCTCTCCGCCGCGGCAAGTCTTTAAAGGATATCTGGAGGTATCGAGGGCTGTAGGGAGGACCGTCACATTCGTGGCTCCCCATTCTAAGGCGAACGTCTTGAGATATTCGTTTCCCGACAGAACCAGATCGGCCCCCTTGAAAATTTCCTTTATCCGGCGGTGAACCCGTGGTTTTGTCAGGTGGGACCAGTCGCTTTTCGGTGAGGTGAAGATGGAATCGTCGAAATCGAAGACCACTCTTTTTCTCAATTGCAGCATGCGTTTGATGAGTCCTCCATCGAACAGCCGTTTCTGAATATACAGGATATCGGCCTCACGGGCAGCACGCAAAACCGCCGCTCTCTCCAGAAAGCTGTTGACGAGTCGCCGGATTCCTCGCTTTGCGCGAACACCAGGCAGTTGTATCTTCACCTCGAAGCCGGCTTCTTCGAGAAATGGAATGTACTGATACACGCGGTAACGGCTGCTCGCTCCCTTTCTTCCGGAAATGGGAAAATAGAGGATTTTCATCGTTGCCGCTTCCTGGAACCTCCAGGTGCCAGGTCAGGTGCAGAGAGAGGCGGGAATATATGGTGACTCATCATGCCCTTTCAGGACGATCCTCGTGAAAACGAGAAGACGCTTGGGGGCGTTGTGTCGGAGGATCATGTCAGCAGTGGGTTTCATGAAGACATCTTTCTTCCATTCCTCAGTTGAATCCCAATATGGAGTAAACGGTTTCCATGCGGTCGAGCATCACAGAGGCTGTATGCTCCGTTGCTGCCCTTTCATATCCCGCCTGTCCCATGAGTCTCCTTTTTTCAGGGTCGTCCAGGAGCAAGGTGAGGGCTTTTCTCATGGGGTCGCATTCTCGCGGAGGTACGAGCAGGCCGTTGACCCCGTCTTCAATCACCTCCGGAATCCCTCCGACCCTTGTGCCGATTAATGGTTTTCCCGCCGCCATGGCCTGCAGCAAGAACTGAGGGATTCCCTCCGAAGCATAGGAAGACAGGACTGCGATGTCAAAGGCTTGTATGATCCTCTCGATATCCTCACGATGGCCTGTCATCCTGACATGCTCCTGAAGGCCCAGCTCTGCGATCTTCTTCTCGATCACCCTCCTGCGTGGTCCTTCCCCCGCAATTACAAGGTTCACTCCGGAACGTCCATTAACGGCAAGGTGGAGTGCTTCGAGCAACTCCAGATGGCCTTTCCAGCTTCTGAGCACCGCAGCGATTCCAATGACCACATTCCGTTCGGGAATGGCCAGTTCCCGACGCATCTCCGTTCCATTTGCATTCCTGAACCGGTTGATATCAATCCCCGTGGGAATGGAAAAGACTCTCTCCGGTGCGACACCGAGCTCTTCCACGATCTGGTCCCTGATGAACCGGGCCGTCGTGACCACGCCATGGCACAACCTGCGGTAGAGCAGTTTCGTGAAGGGGCTGGTATTGAGCTGCGAGGAAATATGCCTTGTCCTTATCACCCTCACCCCCGCAAGCCTTCCGGCGATGGTGCCGATCCAGCTGTCCCGGGAACTGTGTGTGTTGATGAGGGATATCTTGTGTTTTCTAATGATGGAAAGGAGTCGGATGACACCGGAGAGGAAATGCGCGCCATCCATGCTCACGGGAAAAGTCCGGACGCCATGGGCCCCGGCCTTCCGATAGATGGTGGTCTCAGGGGGCGTGGCAAGGAGGACTCGATAATCACGTCCCTTCAGGCCCAACATCTCATTGAGGATCCTGATTTCCTGGCCTCCCCAGCCGTTGGATGCCTCTGTGTGCAGAATGCTTATCGATTTCATGGAGTCATTGCCCAGCGCCCGTCCTGGTTTTAGCAGATGCTCTTCGCCGTGCTCTCTCCACTGCCAGGTCCCCGTAAATCGCCGTCATTTTTTCCAGGAACATATCCAGGGTATACGCTTCCAAAACCATCCGGTGGCTTCTTTCGGCCCGGTCCATCATTCCCCGGGGGTCATTCAGCGAGGTCAGGATACAGTCGGCAAGAGCTTGAGGGTCGTTGGGCGGAACCAGAAGGGCCGTCTTGCCGTGTATGGCGACTTCATTGATCCCTCCCACATCGGAAGCGATCACGGGCAATTTCATAGCATAAGCCTGAAGGACTGTCTGGGGAACGCCTTCTGGAATTTTTGCAGAGAGCACCAGTACGTCCAGGTCTGCCATGACGAAAGGAATGTCCTTTCGAAAACCGGTCAATCGAATATTGTCTCGGTAAGGTGACCGCCGCAACGCAGTTTCCAGTTTGCCGCGCATCCATCCATCCCCCACCAGGGTGAAGAATGCATCGGGATGCACCTTCAGCACCAGTTCGGCAGCCTGGAGAAAGACGTCAGGTCCCTTATCCCCTCGAAGGACGGATATCATCCCCACGAGAGGCTTCTCTCCTGAAATTCCCAGGTCCTTTCGAAAAAGGCCTTTCTCAACATCGGGATGAAACCGCCGGTGATCAACTCCTGTTGGGACGCACACAATCCTCTCCGGGGGAATTCCCCTCTCGATCATTCCCTTTCCAATGAATTCGCTGGTGGTGACTATCAGATCACAAAGGGCAGTATATACAAGGCGTCCCAGGAAATGGGAACGGATGGGGTTTGCCACGTTTCTCGATCGGACTGTCTTCTTTCGGAGGATCCGGGCGGCCATCCCGGCACTCCACCCGTCCCTGGAACCATGGGTACAGACCAGATCCACCTTTTCCTTCCAGATGATTTGGAGAATCCGCGCCACTGCGACGGGATCCAGACTTCCTCTCATGGAGAGTGTGTACACCTGGAGCCCCCGAGTGCGTGCCTCTTGAACGATTCGACTTCCCGGCCGTGCAGCGAGAACCGACGTGAACCCGTATTGCACGAGCCCTTCCATTTCCATGAGGATGCGGAGCTCCTGCCCTCCCATGTTCATGGAAGACTCCGTGTGCAGGATGTGTGTCACAGCAGGCTCTCCAGAAAATCACCCAGCCGCCGATTGAACTCATCCAGGCTGTAAGTCCGCTCTACCGTCTCTCGCGCCGCCTTTCCCACATGGCCGCGCAGCTGCGGGTCCCGGACGAGTTCCATGAGGATCTCCACCCACTGTCTCTCGCTCTCCGCCAGAAAACCGTTCTCGCCGTGATGGATGATTTCCCGGTTGATGCCCACAGGAGAAGCAATGGAAGCGGCCCCGACCGCCATATACTGGAGAAGCTTATAGCCTCCCTTTCCGCGGGTCCACAGATTGTCATCCAACGGCATGAGCCCGATGTCAAAGCTCTGTAGATCATCGTTTTCCCGGGTTTGGCTCCATGACTTGAACAGAAAGGGACAGGCGAGGCCGACCGGTTGTGCGTCGGAGATCACCTTGAAGACGGTATTCGCTTTGTCGCGTAGGATGTGACTGAGAGGCTTTTCAATCATTCTGAGATGGGTGAGATTCCCCTTCGTTCCAAGCCACCCGATGGTCACACGTTCCCTATTCTCCTCGCGTCTGCCTGGAGTCAGCGAAATCGTGTCCACAGGGGTCGGAAGGATTAACGTCTTCCTCTCCTCACCCCTGCAGTGTTTCCCTATGGCGTGCGCATATTCCGCCAAATAAGAATTCCCGGTAATGACTCCCCGGCATGCTTCCACTGTTCGAACAAATCTCTGGAAGTACTTGCCCCGAATGGGTTCTCCCCGCTCCATTTCGTGGAACATCACCGCATCATCCAGATCGTAGATGAGATTCCTGTTGGCTCGCTGGAGAAGGCGAAGCTGCCAGGCGTTGAAGAGCTTCTTCTGAAGAACCACCAGGTCGGCCCGCCGCAGAAAAGGCAAAAGGGCAATCCGCCCGTACAGAGATCGTGGGACGGGCATGACGTCGATTCTGTGTCCCAGGGAACGCAGGTAGTCCAGGCTGCAGAGTATGCGCTTCTTGCTGCTTGGCTTCTCATAGCCCAGAATCAAAAAAAAGATGCTTGCCATTTGCACTCACTACCGGCCAGATTGGGAGATCCACTGGCAGGGGCTGTAAGCTTCCCCGATGAAGCCACAAAGAATGTGACCATTGCCACGGGCTTGACGCGGGAACTGGAAAATGCACCCGGATGCCTGCTTTCGCAGGTGTGACGGTGTGAGAAACGGATAGCTCATATGTGTTTCTACAGGAAGCGTTCTGAATTGAATTGGAGGGGCCTTCCCCCCAGGTTCAGAACTTGCCTGTAAATCTCCTCCACCTTCCTCACATGTGCTTCAATCGTAAATTCTCTGCGTGCTTTCTCCAAAGCCGCTTTTCCCATTTCCGGAAGCCCATTTCTCTCCCTGAGACATCGGAGCATTGCTTCACGCAAAGCCGGGACACTGTTATCGGGTATCAGGAACCCCGTTTTTCCTGCCTCAATGATCATTGGTATCTCTCCTACGGCCGGAGCAATGGCCGGCTTTCCACAGGCCATGGACTCAAGGATCACCCTGGGAAAAGATTCCCAGCGGGAAGCGACGACGAGGACATCCAGTCCGCACATGACTTCCGGCATCTCTGCCAGTTTTCCAGTGAATACGGTCCTTGAAGCGAGAGATGAGTCCGAATTGACAAACTCCCGCACCAACCGGATATCTTCGGAGAGACCGCTCCCTACCACGACAAAACGCACCTCGCCGTCTATTTCTCGCAGCAATTGAGATGCCTTGAGGAAATTCAATGTCCCCTTGTTTTCCTCGATCGATCCCACGATTCCAAAAACGAAGGCATCTTCAGGAAGATCAAAGCGCTCCCTGAAGCCCGCGCCATTTGCGTTGGGTTGGAATCGCCCGGTATCCACACCATTATACACTTTTATCACTTTGCCGCCGGCCTGAAAGATCCTTTCCTGCTGTGTGGTGAGCACGATAATTCTTGTCGATAGAAAGCATATCCACTTCTTGAGGCTTCTAACCCGCTTTCCATCAGGGTCTTCACGGACATGCCAGACGACCGGCAGACCTCTCCATCGAGCCGCGATGCCGAAGTACTTGGAAAAAGAAACGGCGGAATTCAGGTGAACCAGGTCTATCCGATCCCTGTCGATGACTTCCAGGGCCTCTCTTATGGTTCCAATTCTAAGGACCCCTCTTCTCTTGACGACATGGGTCCCTATGCCGCTTTCTTTCAAGGTGGGAATCAGAGGGCCATCCTTGGAAAAGGCCGCAATCGGGACGAAAAGGCTTCTGTCCATTCCTTTCATGAGCTCAGAAAGGCTGATTGCGGAACCCTTCAAATCAGGCGTATGAGAAACACAGAGTATGTTCATGAAATGGATTCAATCTCCCATCTTTCTCCAGACTACACGGATTGCGATCCGTAGGCAGTCATGATGGCTTCGTAGACCTCTTCCACAGGAATCGACTCGAGACACCTGCTCCTCTTGCTCCCCCCGCAACCGTCCCGTCGGCAGGGGATACAGTCAAACCGCTCCTTTGCGTCAATGACCCTGCCTTTTGGCGTCAAGGGATGCCAGACTCTGGAATCGGAAGGTCCGAAGAGGACGATGACCGGTACACCCAACGCTGCTGCCATGTGCATTGGAGCGGAATCCATTCCGAAGAAGACAGCGCTGCCCTTGATGAGAGATGCCAGCTTTTTCAGCGACAGAGTCCCCCGAAAGACGAGCGGCTTTGAGCGCACTTGGGTGAGAATACGCGTCAGCTTCAACTCTTCATTTGCGCCGGGACCACAGGTGACAACGGTATTCAAGCCTTCACCTTCCAGTCTGTCGATGAGCTCGGACACCGCCTCGTCACGCCAGCACTTGAACAGCCAGCGTGAGGTGGGGTGAATCACGATGTAGCGCGTTCCAGGGAGGAACCCTTTTTCCTTCAGAAGATTCTGCACATAACCATCGTCTTCGGGAGACGTGAACAGCTCCACATCAGGAGGGATCTGCCGGAGTCCCAAGGGTTGAAGAACATCCATGTCCATCACGGCTCGATGCCTTCCTGCATAGTGCGGCGTGATCAGGTGGGTGAAGAGGTGTTTCTTGCCCCAAAAACCTCTTCCCATGGGGTCGATTCCAATTCGATACCGTGCTCCGGTGGCACGCGCAAGAAAAGCCCCCCGGTCCCCCTCGGTCATGTTGACTGCAACGTCGTAGCGCCCCTTGCGGACCTTAAGGAGAAAAGCCGCCTGCTTCAATGGATTCTTGCCCTTTCTCAGTGGAATCACCTCGTCAATACAGGGATGAAGGGTCAGCATTTCCTCGGTTCCGGCATTCACTACCACGGTGATGTGGAGATCCGGCTTCGCGGTCTTGAGTGCCTTGAATACGCCCGCGGCTAGAAGAACATCCCCGATGTGGCGCAGTTTGATGAATAGAATCCGGTCAATGCTCTGCAGATCAATCATGCGACTCGATGCTGCCTTCTGCTGCCGTGCGGTAGTATTTGAGAAAAGTGTAATAAGCATATGATAGCGCCAGGAAAAAACCTTCCCGGCCATCGAGAAAGCCGCGCTGGAACACGTACATCTTGAGAAAGGTGAAGGCAGGCCGAAGTGTCTGATCGGTCCAGGAAGGGGATGGCTTGCTTTTTCGCAGTTCATGTGCCGCGAGAGAACTGTACCGATCCAGCCTTTGCAGAAAGTCGGATACGGATGCGTAGGTGTGGTGTTCCAGGGGATTCTTCAGGCGACCGGTCTTGCCGCTCACTGTCACTTTTTCGTGGACGGCTCTCTCCTCAAACCTCCCGGTGTCTCTTTTAAAGAGTCTCAGGCTGTAATCGGGGTACCATCCCCCATGACGAATCCATTTTCCGCAAAAAAAGTTTTTACGGGCAATGAAATACCCCGCGGCTTTCGGTCTTTTGGCAATGGTGTTCTGAATCTCCCTCTGCAAAGGGGCGGTCACCCGTTCATCCGCATCCAGACTCAGGACCCATGTGGAGCGTGCTCTCTTCAATGCGATATTCTTCTGTCCGGCGAAACCGTGCCATGGTTCCTGCCAGACCTTGGCACCGCATTCCCTGGCAATTTCCGCGGTCCCATCGGCACTGAACTGATCGATGACCACAATTTCATTCGCCCACTGAACACCCGCAAGGCAGTCTCTGATGTTGTGCCGTTCATTCCTGGTGATGATCGTTACAGATACGCTTTCCATTTATGGCATTCGATTCATTGCAGTTGTTCATGTCCCTACCGGACACCCTAAACGATGAAAAGTGGCTTTGTAGTTTGGGTTTCCATACCCTATATGCGATCGTCCGGATTAAAATCCCGACCTATGAGCAGCGAACCAAAGTACTTTTCAGAGCAGAATCATGGATGCTTTCAAGAACATCATCTACCCCAATCGCTGTCATACACCGCCAGTCCTTGCAGGGTTTTCTCCTGTAGCACGGAGAACAGGGGACTCCCGCACGGATTACCGTATGTATTTTCCCATATGGACCGGTCCTTGCCGGGTTTGTTGGACCGAAAAGGGCGAAGACGGGCACGCCCAGTGCCGCGGCCATGTGCATGGGACCAGTATCATTGCAGACCATGAATTGCGAACCCTTGATAACGGCCGCGAGCTCTTTCAAGGTCAATCGGCCGGCAAGGGATTCCGCCGCGCCTCGTGATGCGTCGACGACCGCTTGAGCTAAAGCCGTATCAGATTTTCCACCGATAATCAGAGAGGGCAAGGAAAGTTTTGATGCCAGCTCACCGAATCGCGCGGGTGGCCATCGCTTCACCTGAGTACCCGCTGCCGGGGCCATGACGGCGTAATGAGCCTCCCTGACTGGAATCAGGCCGGCCGCTGGGGGGAGAGGAGGAAAGGGGTGGCGGATATCCAGTATGTCGCACCCGAGGAATGCGGCCATCTTCAGATACCGGTCCACGGCATGAATATCCCTTCCCCCTGTCACACGATGGGAATAAAATAAAGAACTCCCTTCCCTGGACTCCCTGAATCCCAGTCTGATTTTCGAACCCGTCAGGGCAGACATGACACCACTTCGCAGGAGACCCTGCAGATCGACAACCATGTCAAACGACTCTTCATGCCATGCCCGTGCGAGCCGCCTGATTTCCGCCAGCGTGGCCCCGGCGTGTGCAGGTTTCTTCCAGCTGTTCTTGTCTATAATCCAGAGTCGATGGATCAGTGGATGATCCTGAAGGATCTCATGAATGCCCCTGGCGATCACCCAGTGAATTTCCGCAAGGGGATAGCGCACCTTCAAGGCGTTCAAAAAGGGGAGACTGTGGATGACATCCCCAAGAGCACTGGGCTTGACGATGAGGATCCTGGAGACGTTCCCGCACGACAAAAAACCGGACAATAGAATATCCAGACTCATGCTTCCAATGAACGGATCTGGGGCCGAATCACTAGCCATCGCTGTCCCTTCAGGGACTGCCTGGGCCAGAGCTGGTAAGGCCTTGTCTTCCATCGCATGTGCAGCCACAACCACTGTTCGGGATACCTTCTGATAAAACCTTCGATGACCCGATTGAAGCAGGCCGCGTTCTCTTCAATATCTCCGGTCGTATCAGCCGTGCGGATAATAGGGATTTCGGGCTCAAAGACCGTTGCGTATCGTCCATCCTCCTGTCGATAGTTGTACACGGGAACGACCGGTGCTCCGGTGCGGAGTGCCAGAACGGCCATAGCTTTGTTGGTGCATGCGATTTCATTAAAAAAAGGTACGAAGACTCCATCGTACCAGTCCACGTTCTGATCGGCGAGGAGAGCCACCACCTGATTCCTCCTGAGGTGACGCAATATCTGCCTCACTGATCCCTTTTTGGGTATCAGCTCATTGCCTCCCCGTGAACGTAACGTGTTGATGATCGCGTCGAGAATGTGGTTGTCCAGGGGACGCACTACCACCTTGATCGGCTGATGTCTTATAGAAAAGGCAAGGGACATGAGTTCCCAGTTTCCGAAATGGGAGGCAAGCACAAGGACGCCCTTTCCCTTACTTTGAGCGTTTTCCAGGTGCTCTACACCTGAGAAGGTGATGAATCGCCCCAGATTCTCCCTGGTCAGTGTCAGAAGGTAAGGAAGCTCCAACATGACTGTCGAAAGATTCACGAAGACTTTTCTACAGATTGCCTCCTTCTCTGCTTCCGTCAGTTCTTTACCCCACGCCATTTCAAGGTTCCGCATGGCCACATCTCGATGCTTCCTGTCCAGCCGATACCATATGGCGCCTACGTGCGCGGCAAGGGCACGCAGGGTTCGGTGGGGGATAGAGGCAGCTTTCTCAAGAACACGGTTGATGATGAGAATAGCCGCAACTTCTGCTCCCCGCTTCTCCCGATTCCCATGACCGGCGATATGCTTTTGAAAGGGTCCATGGGCGTTCACTGTGCTGACCCCAAATCAAACTGGGACAGTTGCAGTTCATAGAGCCGGCGGTATTCGCTGGCTGTCTTCATCAAATCTTCATGGCTTCCCTCTTCGACAATCCGTCCTCCGGCAAGTGCCACGATACGGTGCGCATTCTGAATGGTGGAAAGACGGTGAGCAATCACCAGGGTGGTCCTACCCTTCATCAGGTTATCGAGAGCCTTCTGCACTTCCAGTTCGGATTCGCTGTCCAGGGAGGATGTGGCCTCGTCGAGAATCAAAATGGGAGCGTTCTTCAGCAAGGCACGGGCAATGCAAATGCGCTGGCGCTCGCCGCCGGAGAGCCTCACACCCTGTTCCCCGATCACCGTCTCAAAGCCCTGAGGCATCTTCATGATGAAATCGTAGGCATGGGCCGCCCTGGCTGCGGAGATGATCTCTTCAACCGGTCTGTCGATGCTTCCATAGGCAATGTTGTTGCGGACGGTGTCGTTGAAAAGGACTGGCTGCTGAGTAACCAGCGCGATCTGGCCTCTCAGGGAAGCCAGGGATACATGGCGAATATCCGTTCCATCGATGAGGATTTGGCCTTCGGTAACGTCGTAGAATCTCGGGATGAGATTGACAAACGTGGATTTACCCGCGCCGCTCACCCCCACGATGGCGATGATCTCACCGGCCCGGACCTTCAAGTTGATGCCGTTGAGAACCATCTTGTCCCCGTAGCGGAACGCGACGTTTCGGAACTCTATGTCCTTACGGATGGGGGAGAGTGATGCAGCGCCTCGACGCTCTTTGATCTCCGAAGGAGTATCGAGGATCTCGTAAACTCGCGTGGCCGCGGCCAGCCCCTGCTGTATGGCGTTGTATACGTTGGTGAGGCGCTTCACGGGTTCGTAGAGCATGATGACTGCTGTGAGAAAGGAAAAGAAATTTCCTGGAGTGGAAGTCCCCTTGATAACGTTGTAGCCGCCGTACCAGATGATGCAAACGATTCCGATCCCCCCGAGAAATTCCATCAGGGGCGATGACAGGGCACGAATGGAAACGGACCTCATGGTGTGGCCGAAAAATCTTTGGTTCTCTGCGGCAAATCGTCTCTTTTCGTGCTCTTCCATGCCGAATGCCTTGACGATACGATGGCCGGTAACCGTCTCGTGGATGATTACGGAGAGGTTTCCATAGCTCTGAAGACTGCGGGTA
>JAAYUJ010000680.1 GCA_012517775.1 Deltaproteobacteria bacterium | reverse complement strand
CTCGACGATATCATCGACGATGACGCGAGGGTCGGCGAAGTGATCCGGAGGATGCGGGCCCTCGTGAAAAAGGAAGCCCCACGGCGAGACGCCGTGGATCTGAATGAGACCATTTGGGAAACCATCGCTCTCGTTCGCAGCACTTCTCTCCTTGAGGGATTGAACATCAGGGCTGAACTGGACAATGACCTCCCCACTGCTCGCGGTGATCAGGTGCAGTTGCAGCAGGTGACCCTGAACTTGCTCATGAACGCAATCGAAGCCATGAAGGACACCCCTTTGGGCTCACGGAGACTGATTGTCAAGACAAGCCTGGCAAATGACCGGACTGCAATGGTAGCGGTAACGGACTCGGGTAAGGGCATCGATGAAAATGTCATGGAGCGCCTGTTCGAACCCTTTTTCACCACAAAAACAGAAGGGCTGGGCATGGGGCTGTCCATCAGCCGCAGCATTATCAAAGCCCATGGGGGAAGGATATGGGCCGAGAATAACCGGGAAGGGGGCTCCACGTTTTCCTTCACACTGCCGCTGAACAGCGGAGAACAGTCATGACGGACGAGAAGCCGCTCGTGTATGTGGTTGATGACGACCCTTCGGTGCTGCGGTCGGTGGAGCGACTGCTGCGGTCGGTGGGCTATGATTTGGAGACCTTCACATCGGCCCAGGAATTCCTGGACTTTCAACACCCGGATACGCCAAGCTGCCTCATTCTCGATGTGAAGATGCCCGGATTGAGCGGCCTGGAGCTCCAGGAGCGCCTGACAGATAAAGAAATTTCCTTGCCCATCATCTTCATCACGGGGCATGGGACGGTGCCTGCCAGCGTGAAGGCCATGAAAGCCGGCGCTGTCGATTTTCTTCTCAAGCCGTTCAGTCCGACGGATTTGCTGGAGACCATTGCCAAAGCCCTGGAAAAAGACCGACAGGCGAAGCAGTACGAAAGGGAACTGAAGCAGCTTCGAGAGCGTTCAAAAACCTTGACGCCACGGGAATATGAGGTGTTCGGACTGGTCGTTTCCGGTATGCTGAACAAGCAGATCGCCTTCGATCTCGGGACCACCGAAAAGACCATCAAGGTGCACCGCGCCCGCATCATCGAAAAGATGGGAGCCAAATCCCTTGCAGACCTCGTCCGGTTCGCCGAAAAACTGGGCATTCGATCCAAAGCGCTGTAGCCTCCCCGTATTGGACCAAAGTCCAATATCTTCTTCCCTTCAACTCCTCTAATTTGAAAATGCAAGGTCGGGATTTACATCCCGACACGAGTGCGTCGGGCGAAGAATTTCGAAACAGCCTCATAGAGAGAGTCATCTGTGTAACCCATCGACGCAACCCCTCCGAGGATGAAGATTTCGTGGATGAGAAGGCCTTGACTGTGCTTGTTGTAGATGATGATGCGTCCGTAAGGAGGGCACTGAAGCGACTGCTGCGATCCAATGGGTATCAGGTCTTCACTTTCGCGTCTGCCGAAGACTTTCTTCATTCCAGTTCAGTGGCGGGTGAAGTCTGCCTCGTCCTGGACATCCGCCTCCCGGGCATGTCGGGTCTTGATCTCTATGACAACCTTGCTTCCTCCGGGGTGAAGGTTCCGGTGATCTTCATGACTGCCCACGATAGCCCCCAGTGGCAAAAAATGGCCGAAAAGGCGGGAGCGATTGCCTGGCTCCGGAAACCTTTCGGAGAGCAATCCCTGCTCAGCGCTCTACACCTTGCCCGTAACCGAATGGATATAGAGCACAATGCCCAATAACCAGAGGCAGCCACTGTATCGAGACTCTCGGAGAGTCGCCCGGCTTGAGCGTGTTCTGTAACATTCACCACCCGTTTTAGCGCAAAGGTTTTGACCTATGGGACCGACAATCATGGTTGACCGCATCTGTCGGGTTTTTTCGACAATTTCGCCCGGTTTGACATTTCAGCCAACCGGTGTTTTTCGCAGCAATTCAAGGAGCTTTGAAATGTGCTCAGTTTCCGAGGGAAATCGGTCCCGGGCCGTTTCCCAGCCGTTACAGCTCCGGCTTCTGCCTTGGATTTGTATCCTGATTCTCCTCCTGGCCGCATCCGGTTGTGCTACTTACTCCGTCAACAAGCCACTGGGGCAATGGAACCCGGATGTGGGATACCGGGGCAGGAATTTCGCAGACAGTGCTAATGATGACGAGCTTCTGATCCTGCTCACCTTCTCCGGCGGAGGGACTCGTGCCGCCGCCTTTTCCTACGGGGTGCTCGAAGCGCTTAGAGACACCCATGTTTCCATCGACGGGAATGCGAGACGACTCCTTGATGAAGTGGACTGGATTTCCGGTGTTTCCGGAGGGAGCTTCACAGCAGCGTACTACGGTCTTTTCGGGGATCGCCTTTTTGAGGATTTCGAAACCCGCTTTCTCAAGAAGAATATCCAGGGCGATCTTGCCCGTGCCACCCTCTTCAACCCATGGAATTTGGGGAGACTCTTCTCCTCTTGCTATGATCGCAGCGACCTGGCGGCGGAATACTATGACAAGCATGTCTTCAACGGGGGAACATTTGGGGATGTCATGGCCCGCAGAGGCCCGATGATTGTCATCAATGCAACGGACATGACGCACGGTACAAGGGTTTCGTTTACCCAGGATACCTTCGATCTCATCTGCTCCGACCTGGCCAGGTTCCCTGTAGCCCGGGCCTGCGCGGCTTCGTCGGCGGTGCCTATCCTGCTGAGTCCCATTACCTTGAGGAATTACGCAGGCAGGTGCGGCTATCAGATGCCTCCTGCACTCGCAGAGGCGATGCAGCCGCCAAGAGACATCACATCCCGCCGCTTCGACCTGGCTAACAACATGCTGCCTTTCCTGGATTCAAGCAAGAAGCCCTATATCCATCTGGTGGACGGTGGAGTTGCGGACAACCTGGGTCTCAGAGCGGTCCTGGAGCGTGTCACCCTCATGGGCGACCCCTGGAGCACATTGAAATACGCTCGCATGGAGAATGTTCACAAGATCGTCTTTGTGGTGGTGAATGCGGAGACTGAAATTGACTCCAAATGGGATCGCTCCAGGAAGATCCCTGCCTTTGGCGCCATGCTCGAATCATACTCGTCCATAGCCATAGCCCGCTACAACATGGAGACGGTGGCGCTCCTCAAGGAAAGCTTTCCCAGATGGAGCGATGAAATTCGCAGGGGACGCTGTGGTCCGGGGAAAGCGTCCACTAAACCGGGTTCCTGTGGCGACATCGAATTCTACCTTGTGGAAGTGAGGTTTGACGCTTTGGATGACGAAGCGGAACGCAGCTTTTTGAAACGGCTTCCCACGTCATTCGTGCTCAAGCCCGAACAGGTGGACAAGCTGCGGGATGCCGCCCGTCGCATCCTCACCCAATCCAGGGAATTTCAGCGGCTGCTTCAGGACCTCCAGTGAAGGTGCTTCGAGCAAAGGTCTGGAGATGAAGGAGCACCCATAATCGGAGAAAGCGCAGGATCTCAGCGCAGAGTGCGCAAGGCCCGCAGAGATTTCCATTATGAAATTTTCTCCGCGATCTCTGTGCACTCGGTGGTGAGGTGAAGACTTTTCATCGCGGTTGTTGAAAACAGGGCTTGCCCTCGAATTGCCTGATCCGAAGGTCAACAGCAGGTTTCGAGGCTTCAAGCCCGGATAAATTGCTCATGCAATCAGAAAGGAAACGTGGATGGCCGGTTTTTGTTCACAACCCAAATGGTCAAAATGCTTCCTGCTCCTGTCTTTGCTGGTGACAGCCCTGTGCCAGACATCCGCCTCTTTTGCAGCGGCTGCCCCCCAGTTCGAACAGCCGGCCAACCGAAAGGCATCGGATGTTCTTCCACCCCAGCTCCTTTCCGGTCCACACTACCGTATCCGAGACAATGTGGGTTCATACGGATACATGAACCATTACGGGGTGAATTCGGACTTCGGTGCGTTCGAGGTGACGGGGGATTTTGCCCTGCGGAAACTGATCCGGGAGATTGGTGCCATTGCAACGCTGCGGAACTTCAAAAAGAGCGACGCGTACCTGAATGGACTCAAGAAGGCCGCTTCACAACCTGTGGAATTCGGCGCAAACCTTATAAACGACCCGGTAGACACGATCAGCGCCGTCCCCAAAGGGATTGCCGGCCTGTTTGAGAATGTGAAAACGGGACTCACCACGAAGGCCAGTCCTGCTGAAGACAGCAAAGTCGAACAGGCATTGGCGGTATCCTCAAACAAGAGAAATCTGGCTGCCCAGCTGGGTGTTGACGTCTATTCGAGCAACAGCGTTCTGCAAAAGGAGCTGAATAGCATGGCCTGGGCAACCACGCTGGGTTCCCTCACCCTTTCAGCGGCTCTGGCTCCCGTAGGAGGCCCGGCAGTGGCCGCTGTTTCCGTCACCAGGACGGCTCAGCAGGTGACCGATGTCCTCAAGGACTATCCACCTCAAAGGCTTCGCAAGATGAATGAGCAGAAGCTGATGAATATGGGAGTGCCGGCGGGTCTGACGGCCCAGTTCCTGGACCATCAATCCTATACACCCACCCATCAAACGGTCATTGTCAATGCACTGGAAGCCTTGCCGGGAACCAAGGGACGGGATGCCTTCATACAGCAGGCCCTTTCGGCAAACGACGAGGAGACGGCCAACTTCTTCATGAATGTTGCGGAGACCATGAGAGGTTATCAGGCAAAGGCATCGCCCATTCGTCAAATCAGCGTATATGGGCCACTGGTTTTCG
>JAAYUJ010000679.1 GCA_012517775.1 Deltaproteobacteria bacterium | reverse complement strand
GGAGCCGAAATGTTGCACGGAGACGTCGAGCGGCTTGACCGGGAAGTGGCTCATTACAAGGTAGCGGCCATGGAACTGCCCAACTTTCTGGATCATTTGGAAGAAGGCAGCCTCGTCATCACCCCCGGTGACCGTTCCGACATCATGATCGCGACGCTCGTGGCCGATGCGGCTACCTCTTACCCGGGGGTTGCCGGCATCGTCCTCACCGGCGGTTTCAAGCCGGTGCCTCAGGTACAGCGTCTCTTCGAAGGCCTGAAGCGTTCCCCTGTCCCCATCCTTTCCGTAAAGGCCGACACCTTTGCGACGGCGACAAAGGTGAATTCCCTTCATGCGGGCATTGAACCGGAGAACCAGAGGAAGATCGCCGGAGCCCTTGGGGTCTTCGAGTCCAATATTGACCTCAGCCGACTGGAACAGCGTATCGCGGTCATGCGCTCCTCCCGCATCACGCCCCTCATGTTTCAACCCGATCTATTGAGCAGAGCCCGGTCGAAGCGCCGGCACATCGTACTGCCGGAAGGCACTGAGGAAAGGGTCCTCAGGGCTGCAGAGATCATGCGGCTGCGGGATGTGGTGGACATCACGCTCCTGGGAGGCTCTGGCGAGGTTCAAGAAAAGATAACGGCCCTCGGACTGTCCCTCGGCGACGTGAATATCATCGACCCCTTCAATTCGAAGCTCCGTGAGGATTTCGGGCAGACCTACTTCGAGCTCCGCAAGCACAAGGGCATTTCTCCACAGATGGCCTTCGACGCCATGGCTGATGTGAGCTGTTTCGGGACCATGATGGTCCACCGCGGGATTGCCGACGGCATGATCTCCGGGGCGATCCACACCACCCAGCACACCATCCGCCCCGCTTTGGAGTTCATCAGGACCAGGCCGGGTTGTTCGATTGTCTCCAGCGTGTTCTTCATGTGCCTTCCGGACCGCGTTCTGGTTTATGGAGACTGTGCCATCAACCCGGATCCCAACGCGGAGCAGCTCGCACACATCGCCATCAGTTCGGCCGAGACCGCCCGGAGCTTCGGGATTGAGCCCCGAGTCGCCATGTTGTCCTATTCAACGGGAGAATCAGGCAAGGGGGCCGATGTGGATAAAGTGAAGGAGGCAACCCGGATCGCCAGGGAACTTCGGCCGGACCTCAAGCTGGAGGGACCCCTTCAATACGATGCAGCCATCGATCCCCATGTTGCCAGAGTGAAACTGCCCGGTAGCGAGGTTGCAGGCCGCGCAACCGTCTTCATCTTTCCGGACCTCAACGCCGGCAACAACGCCTACAAGGCGGTCCAGCGCGCGGCGGACGCCGTCGCCATAGGACCGGTGCTCCAGGGTCTGAACAAACCGGTCAACGACCTGAGCCGCGGATGCACCGTGGCCGACATCGTCAACACCATCGCCATAACCGCCATCCAGGCTCAATGGGAAGGAAACGTTCCATGAGGGTCATCGTCGTCAATTCCGGCAGTTCCTCGATCAAGTATGAGGTGTTCACGCTGGATGACTGCGCTTCCGTGGTGCAGGGGCTGCTCGAACGGATCGGGACCCGTGACGCCAGGTTCAGGCGACGCTGGCTCACCGATTCGGGCGACTGGGAGGAAATCATCGAGTCCCAACCAATTGCCGACCACCGGGAAGGTTTCCAGTTCCTCCTCGATGCCGCGGTACGCTACCCCACAACTCGTGTTGCCCCCGGTGCGTTTTTCGGGTTCGGTCACCGTGTCGTCCACGGGGGAGAGGTGTTTCATGAGCCGGTGATCATCGATGATGACGTGATACGGCGCATAAAGGAGCTTATCCCTCTTGCGCCCCTTCACAACCCGCCCAATGTTGCCGGCATCGAGGCACTCCGCGCGCTCCGCCCGGATGTCCCCAACGTGGCGGTCTTCGACACGGCCTTTCACCAGAGCATGCCGCCCAAAGCGTTTCACTACGCACTGCCCAACGAATTGTACCGCTTGCATCATGTGCGTCGCTATGGATTCCATGGAACATCGCATCAGTATGTGGCGCAAGAGGCCGCAAGCTATCTGGGGATTCCGGGGGACCGACTCAACCTGATCACCATCCATCTCGGCAACGGCGCGAGCGCCGCCGCCGTGCAGGGCGGCAGAAGCGTCGACACTTCCATGGGGTTGACGCCTTTGGAAGGCCTGATCATGGGCACGCGCTGCGGAGACCTCGATCCGGCGGTTCATTTCTATCTCTCCAGGAAAACAGGCAAACCCTTTGATGCAATCGAAGACATCCTCAACAGGGAAAGCGGCCTCAAGGGGATCTGCGGCATGAACGACATGCGGGAGATCCAGCGCTGTGCCGAGGAAGGCGATGCCCAGGCCGGCCTCGCCATCGAGATGTTCTGCTACCGCATCAAGAAGTACATTGGTGCCTATACCGCAGTGCTTGGCCGTGTCGATGCCATCGTGTTCACCGGCGGTATAGGTGAGAACGCCGCCCGCGTTCGAAGAGAATCCTGTGAAGGTCTGGAGGGTCTCGGAATACTTCTTGATGAGCGCAGGAATAGTGAAGCTCCCCGGGGCGGTGTCGAGATCCACTGTGAAGACAGCAAGGTAAAAATCCTCGTTATTCCGACCGATGAAGAGCGCGAGATCGCACGCCAGACGATTGAAACCATATGCCGTGCCGGTGGTGCGTAATGGACTTGAGACCTTTGAGCCCCGGGGGGTGAGACTGGCACCATCATGCCTTCCACAAAATGCCACCCCCATGGGTGTGCTTGATCAGTGCCAAGAAAAAGGAGCGCCTGCGATGATAGACGCGCAAAATTATAGTGTGGGTGAAAAACTCAAGAATGGCGTGGCAGTGACCATCAGGGCCGTCCGGCCCGAAGACAAGAGGAGGTTCGCCGAGGCCTTCAGGAATCTCGAGTCTGAATCGGTTTACACTCGCTTCTTTCGCCACAAGAAGGAACTCACCGATGAGGATCTCAAGACCGCCACTGAAGTGGATTTCGAGAACACGGTGGCCCTCGTGGTGACCCTGCGGTCCGGCGAAGGGGAAGAAACCATCGTGGGAGCGGGGCGGTATGTTCTGTACGATGCTCCAGGAGAACCACGGAGCGCCGAACTTGCCTTCACCGTTGAAGAAGACTACCAGGGCCAGGGAATCGCGGGCATGATCCTGAGACACCTGATTCACATCGCTCGAGAAAAAGGTGTACAGCAGTTCGAGGCGGAGGTTCTCCCGGAAAACAAAGCAATGCTATCCGTGCTGGCCCGCAGCGGACTGCCCTTGAAGCAATCGTTTGAAGACGGTGTCCTGCACCTGTCCCTTTCCTTGTCATCCCAGGCAACATGAACAACGAGTGCGGCGGTTCCGCCGTGAGGCGTCCCGCAGTGATCCACCGTCACCACCAATGGAGAAATCGATGACCCTTCCACCCAACAAGACCAAGATCGTATGCACCATAGGACCGGCATCACGTGCCCGAGATGTGATGGAGAAGCTGCTCCTGGCCGGGATGAACATCGCGCGGCTCAATTTCTCCCACGGGGATTTCTCTGGTCACAGGGAGGTGATCGAGGACCTCCGCGCGGCAGCCATGACTACCGGCCGCCGTCTTGCCATCATGGCGGACCTGCCCGGTCCCAAAATACGCATCGGGCAGTTCGACACCGAACCGATAGACCTCAACCCGGGGGATCATTTCAGCCTCACGACAGAAGATATCGTGGGCAATGCAAAGCGGGTCTCCGTCACTTTCACCCGCCTTCCCCAGGTGGTCAAACCCGGTGATACTCTCTATTTGAACGATGGCTTGATCCAGGTCGAGGTGGACCAGGTTCAGGGAAATGACGTCCACTGCCGGGTCGTTGTGGGTGGCGAACTGCGCTCGCGCAAGGGGCTCAACCTCCCGGGCATCGACCTCGGCATCAGCGCCTTTACGGAACACGACCACCTCTGCATGAAGTTCGCCCTGGAAAGCGGCGTGGACGCGGTGAGCCAGTCTTTCGTCGAAAACGCCGCGGACATTCAGGCGGTGCGGGACGCAGCGGCGGCCCTCGGCTACCGTCCCTTCATCATTGCCAAGATCGAACGCGCCAGGGCGCTCAATCACCTTGATGACATCATCGCCGCGACGGATGCCATCATGATCGCCCGGGGCGACCTGGGTGTAGAACTGCCCATAGAGGAGATTCCCGTGGTGCAGAAACAGATCATGCGCAAGGCCAACATGTGGGCCAAGCCGGTGATCACGGCAACGCAGATGCTGGAATCCATGACCACCAATCGGCGCCCTACCCGCGCGGAAGCGACGGATGTGGCCAATGCCATCCTCGATGGGACCGATGCCGTCATGCTTTCCGGCGAATCGGCCATGGGGCAGTACCCCGACGACTCCGC
>JAAYUJ010000678.1 GCA_012517775.1 Deltaproteobacteria bacterium | reverse complement strand
TCCCTCGGATCCTGAATGCTCAGCGCTGCAGCGAGAATCACCATTTCGAGAAGGCAGTTCTCTTTACGCGCCTCCAAGAGCATCCTTGCCAGCCTGGGATCCAGGGGAAGTCTTGCCATCATTTGCCCAATGGGTGTGAGCCTCCTGTGTGCGTCAATGGCCCTCAATTCCCTGAGGACAGCGAATCCGTCCTTGACGGCGGCAGGCGATGGAGGATCCAGGAAGGGAAACTCCTGAATGTTTCCCAACTTCAGGAAGAGCATCCTCAGGATGACTTCTGCAAGGTTGGAGCGCTGAATTTCAGGTGCTGTGTATTGCGCTCTGCTCAGGAAATCCTCCCTGGAGTAGAGCCTGATGCAGATTCCTGCTTCCACCCGCCCGCACCTTCCCTTCCTCTGGTCGGCGCTCGCCCGGGAGATGGGCAGAACCGGCAGTCCCTGCGTCCTGGAGCGGGCATTGTAGCTGGATATTCGGGCAAGCCCCGTGTCAATGACGTAGCGGATGCGGGGAATCGTAACGGATGTCTCGGCAACGTTGGTGGCGACGACAATCTTCTGTTCGGGGGTGTATTTGAAGACCCTGTGCTGGTCTGCCGCAGCCATGCGGCCAAAAAGAGGGTAGATGACGGTGTGGGGATATCGCCTGTCCTCGAGGCGCTGAACTGTCTCGCGGATGTCGCTTTCGGTGGGCATGAAAATCAGGATGTCACCCTGGCCGCCCCTGCCGCCGGCCAAAGATCTCAATGAAGTCACAGCCTGCACGGCGTGGTCTACGATGGTACCGTCGTCCGCCTCGGGTTCGGATTCTTCGGGAGGGAGATACCGGACCTCCACCGGATACATTCTTCCTGAGACTTCAATAATGGGAGCACCGTCGAATGCTCTGGAGAATTTCTCAGGATCGATGGTCGCCGAGGTGATGATGACTTTGAGATCGGGTCTTCTCGGGAGTATCCTCTGGATGAGTCCGAGAAGAAAGTCGATATTCAGGGTGCGCTCATGGGCCTCGTCGATGATGAGCGTATCATATGCCCGGAAGCTCCTGTCTCTCTGCACTTCGGCGAGGAGTATCCCGTCGGTCATGAACTTGATGCGGGTGCTTCTCGATGTCCTGTCCTGGAACCGGATTTTGTGGCCCACCAGGCGCATCCCCTGTTCGCCCAGTTCCTCGGCGACGCGGGCTGCCAGGGTCACGGCGGCAATGCGCCGCGGCTGAGTGCAGCCGATGAGACCTTGTGATCCCCTCCCTGCCTCGAGGCACATCTTGGGAATCTGGGTACTCTTCCCGGATCCCGTTTCGCCGACAATCACCAGGACCTGCCTGGTCCGAATGGCCTCCAGGATTTCTTCCCGTTTCTCGACGATGGGAAGCTCTCCGGGATATGAGATGCTTACAGGGCGCTCCGGGGCCGTCTGACGTCGGGCTGGAAAAGGCATGGAATCTGACGCATTCATGAATTCGGGCGTGTCGTATTCATCACGAGGGGCACGAAGAGTACAAGGAAACGCCCCGCTTTCCAGGACACTTTCCGCCTATTGCCTTTCAAAAGATTTTGTGAGCCTGCGTGTGAGCTTCCTCGGGTACCTGTTCACTCAGCCTCAGCCTCTAGGATCTTTACAAATCCCCCGGCATGTGTCAATTGTCTGGGCGATTCCTTTCCAAACCGCTGAGGAGTTTCGAAAAGTATGGAAGATTTCAAAAACCAGGTCAGGGAGGCAGCAGCTCATATTGGCAGGGGCCTTGACACTCAACCGGAAATCGGGATCATCCTGGGGACTGGACTTGGGGGGATTGCCGAAGCCCTGGATGAGACCTCCGATTTCCTTTATGAGACAATTCCCTATTTTCCGGTTTCCACTGTCGTGAGTCACAGGGGGCGTCTCCTCTGCGGGAACTTGTCAGGAAAGCGGATTATCGCCATGCAGGGGCGCTTTCATCTCTACGAAGGGTATTCGGCCCGCCAGATTGCCTTTCCCATCCGCGTCATGAGAGAGCTCGGCGTCCGCCTTCTTATCCTCTCCAATGCCGCAGGAGGACTGAATCCCCTGTTTAGAGCGGGTGACCTGATGCTTATCACGGACCACATCAACCTGACCGGGCACAATCCCCTTCTCGGTCCCAATGTGGACGAGTGGG
The DNA here is from genome assembly GCA_012517775.1 of Deltaproteobacteria bacterium. GTDB lineage: Bacteria > Desulfobacterota > Syntrophobacteria > Syntrophobacterales > Syntrophobacteraceae > JAAYUJ01. Next base: position 4,021 of record JAAYUJ010000678.1, on the reverse strand, counting down.
GTCCCCGCTTTCCCGAAATGGTCGAGCCATACAGCAGGAGGTTGCAGGAAATGGCCGTCAGGACGGCCCTTGCGGAAGGAATCCTCCTCCATCGGGGGGTCTTTGCGGGGGTCCTGGGACCGAATCTTGAAACGGCCGCCGAGACCCGATTCCTCCGTGCCATTGGAGCGGACGCCGTGGGAATGTCCACCGTGACGGAAGTGATTACCGCCGTCCACGCGGGGATCGAAGTTTTGGCCATATCCGCCGTCACCAACGTCAATCTTCCCGACTGCTATCAACCCGCATCGGTAGAGGAAATCATCGCCACGGCCGAGAGCACGGGCCCAAAGCTCGTGCATCTTTTTCGCAGGATTCTGGAGGCGATTTGAAATTGGTCGCAGTTCCATTGCAGGCACAAATCCTGGAACGGCGGGCAATACCGAGTCTGCCTGGATCTATGGGGCAACTTCTCAATAACTCCCGGTTACGAGTGCTCCGAAAGTCGGGTTTCCAATTTCGACACGCTGACTCAATAAGTAGGTCGGGATCGGAATCCCGACCTACTTATTGAGATGGTACTCTATTGCAACATGAGCCAAGCCGGGTCCTGTTATTTCTTCGTGCTCTTCGTGTCCTTCATCCCCTTCGTGGGAAGGGACGGATTGCCCGCAACTGTCCCGCCCCGCGCCTCTCACGGTGGAATAAATGATGACTGAAACTGACAAGCAAGTGATTACCGGCGACCTGGACCTGCTGATCACCAACGGTTTGGTGCTCACACTGGACGACGAGGACCGACGGTTCAAGCCGGGGGCTGTCGCCATTCGAGGCAGCGAAATCGTGACGGTGGGTCCACCCGAGTCCATCCTGCCCCTCCATTGCCCAGCGCGGACCATCGACGCTTCGGGGTGTGTCGTTCTGCCCGGCTTGATCAATGCCCACACCCACGCCGCCATGACCCTCTTCCGGGGTCTGGCTGACGATCTTCCCCTCATGGACTGGCTCCAGAATCACATCTTTCCGGCAGAGCAGAAGCTGACGGAGGAATGGGTGTATTGGGGGACACTCCTGGCCTGCGCAGAAATGATCCTGTCGGGGACCACCACCTTCTGTGACATGTACCTCTTTGAGCACAAAGTGGCCGAAGCGGCAAAAACCGCAGGGATCCGGGCTCTCGTGGGTGAAGTCCTCTATGATTTCCCTTCCCCCCACTACGGCCCCATCGAAAACGGCCTTCGCTTCACAGAGTCCCTCATCGAGGAATGGCAAGGGGACCCCCTTGTCCGCATTGCCGTAGAGCCGCACGCCCTCTACACGTGCTCTTCGTCATTGCTTGGGAAATGTCACGACATGGCGTTGCGTCATCAGGTACCCCTCATCGTCCACCTTTCGGAAAACGAATCGGAAGTCACAGAAGTGCTCGCCGCCTATGGCTCACGGCCCGTGGAGCACCTGGAAAATCTCGGCATCCTGAGTTCGCAGCTCATCGCAGATCACTGTGTCGCCCTCGACATGCATGACATGGAGCTTCTTGCAAGGCGGGAGGTTCAGGTGGTGCACAATCCTGAAAGCAACATGAAGCTCGCTTCGGGCATTGCTCCCGTGCCCCGCCTGCTTGAGATGGGTGTGAACGTCGCACTGGGTACTGACGGCTGCGCCAGCAACAATGATCTGGACATGCTCGATGAAATGGATTCCTGCGCAAAACTGCACAAGGTCACCACTCTCGATCCCACAGCACTTCCTGCGAGCAAGGTTCTCAGGATGGCCACAAGAAACGGGGCAAGAGCCCTGGGCCTGGAGGGAAAGGTTGGCCGGATCGTGCCCGGAATGCTGGCGGATATCATCGTTGTCGACTTCCACAAGCCCCACCTGACCCCTCTGTATGAACCCGTGAGTCACCTTGTTTATGCCGCCCGGGGCGCCGACGTCCGTCACAGCATCATCCACGGCAGGCTGGTGATGGAAGACCGCAGAATCCTCACCATGGATGTCGCTGAAGTCATGGAAAGGGCACGATCTTATGCCAGAATCCTCCGCCCCTGACCGTGGTTTCCGATCCCTGCTGGAAGTCGAACAGATCCTCACCCACATTACATGGCTCGTCACATGTGACTGGGAAATGCGATGCATTCCTTCCGGAGCCGTCGCCATCGATGGGCAGGACATTGTGGGGGTCGGCACCACCAACCAGATCCTCTCCATCTTCCGGGGCCGTGAAACGATTGCTCTTCCAGGCTTCATGGTGCTTCCCGGCCTCGTGAACACCCATACCCATGCGGCCATGAGCTGCTTTCGCGGCCTTGGGGATGATCTCCCTCTTGGCCGCTGGCTGCATGAGGTCATTTTTCCCGCAGAAGCGGCCATTGTCTGTGAGGAGATGGTTTATTGGGGAACGCTTCTTTCGGCTGTGGAGATGTTGAAGAACGGCATCACCACCTTCTGCGACGGTTATTTCTTTGAAGAAGCCGCAGCCCGGGCTGCGCTGGATGCCGGGTCACGGGCCGTGCTCGGCCAGGGGATCCTTGACTTCCCTACTCCCGATCAGCCGGACCCGGCCCGAAACAGGGAGAGAGCGATACAATTCCTGAAGCAGTTTCCGAGCGGTTCCGGAAGGATTCGCCCCTCCCTTTTCTGCCATGCACCCTATACCTGCGGGCCGCGGACTCTCCAGTGGGCAAAAGCTCTTTGCCGGGAACACGGCATCCTCCTCCAGATCCACGTTTCGGAAACCGCCAGGGAAGTGGAGGATCTGGTCAGGACCAGCGGGGAAACGCCTGTCTTCATTCTGGAACGTTTGGGACTCATGGATCCATGGACTCTCTGCGCCCATTGCGTCTGGGTAACCCATGAGGAAATAGAGATCCTTGCCTCAAGAGGGGCTGGAGTCTCCCACAATGTGGAGAGCAATATGAAGCTCGCCTCCGGTGTGGCCCCGGTTCCAAGGATGCTGGAAGCCGGGATCCGGCTGGGAATCGGGACGGATGGATGCGCCTGCAACAATGACCTGGATCTCTTTTCCGAGATGGACAAGGCCGCCAAACTGCACAAGTTGATACAGCTCGACCCGGTGGTCTGTCCGGCTCCACAGATGTTGCGCATGGCGACTTGCGGCGGCGCTTCCATTACCGGATGGGAGCATCAAACCGGTAGTATCGAAGTAGGTAAGAAAGCCGACCTTATTGCCGTCGACCTGGATCGGCCGCACCTCACGCCGTTGTACGATCCCATATCCCACATCGTCTATGCGGTTAAGGGCAGCGATGTGCGTCACGTATGGGTGGACGGGCGGAAAGTGGTTTGGAACGGTGAGATGCAGACAATTGATGAAGAGCGCATCATGGCCGAAGTGCAGCGATTGGTCCGGGGGAGAAAACGAAGCGGTCAGAGACAATGCTGACCGCCGCCCCATGACTCTATGCTCTGTCTTCCAATCATTCCACTTGTGCAAAGCCCTTCAGGATGTGTCGAAGGGCTTTGCTATTTGTTGACAAAATACTGACGGAGTTCTACAGAACAATCCTTTCTCGATGAGTAGGTCGGGATTCCAATCCCGACATCTGGGTGCAAACACCGTCGGGATTGGAATCCCGAGCTACTTATTGAGACGGTGCGCAGAACATATTTAAGTAATTGAAAGTAATTGGAATAGATCGGAAGAAGGGCAATAGGCCTTAAGGATTCCGCCAAGAAATCTATGGGGGTGCAGCCATGGACTTCTGCCCGAACAGGTGTGGACAACTCATATGAAAACCTACCTGATCAAGCGGCTTTTTCAGATTGTCCCCACGCTTCTGGGGATCACTTTTATCACGTTTCTCATCATTCAGCTCGCACCGGGGAACCCGGCGGCATTGAAAATCCAGATGGCGTCACAGGGGCAGATGAGCGATCGTGCCGTTTCCCAGCAGATCATCGAGGAGACAAAGAGACTTTATGGCCTGGACAAGCCTCTGCCTGTTCAATACCTGCTTTGGGTCAAACGGGTTTTCACGCTGGATTTCGGGAGTTCGTACAAGGACCACCGGCAGGTCTGGGA
>JAAYUJ010000117.1 GCA_012517775.1 Deltaproteobacteria bacterium | reverse complement strand
TTGAGAAGGTACATGCTGTTCTGCTAAGTGATTTTAATATTTAAGAAATATGGGATTGCACGCTACCAGAGCCTTCGATAAGCGTCAAGAAAAAACTGTTGAAATCTGAGGCACTGGTCCTCCTTTTTGGAAAACCCTTCAGGCCACTGGTCCATCAACAAGTTTCAACAAATTGACGTCAAAGCTTGTTTGTGGTAGCTATGACACAACTCGCAAGAGAACCCGGGGGTCCCATTCACACCTGCTCATTGCAGCCGCTGGTCGAAAAGGAGTCTATTGCATATGCAGTCTTGGTCAGGAAAGGCTTACCCCACGCTGGTTGGCAGCATGCCTCACAGAGATGCGGATAAGGCGATCGATCTGATTCTTCGATCCGTGCCCCATATTCCCGTCTGGCCGCAGCTCTCTGCATTCAGAGCCGAACAGATGATGATTCAATATCTGGAGGGTCTGCCGGGAGTCGATTTGGGGTCAGATCGCATCCGGGTTCGATTTGACGCCCCTGATTTTGAAGCTGAGCTATACTCCTTTTACGAGGAATACCTCGAAGTGGAAGGGGGAACAAAAGACATCGACGATTCCCGCTTCAGCTTCGGGATGGAATCCGGGCGGACTTTCCGTCGTTTCATCGAAGTATTGCGCAGTCGTCCCGGCAGCCTTACAGCCGTTAAAGGTCAGGTTGTGGGACCGTTTACTCTCCTCGCCGGCCTCAAGGACGAGCGGGATCGGCTGGTTCTGTATGATGATCGCATGCAGGATGTGGTGGCCAAACACCTCGCAATGAAATGCAGATGGCAGATCAAACACTTGAAGGAGTTCGACTGCCCTGTTATCGTGTTTCTGGATGAGCCCGCACTTGCAGGATTCGGCTCCTCCGCTTTCATAAGCATTGCCGGGGAGCTTGTGCAGCGACTGCTCCAGGAAGTCATCGAATCCGTTCATGCGGAAGGAGGGCTTGCTGGGATCCACATCTGCGCCAATACAGAATGGATGCTCGCTTTCGAGTCGGGAGTGGACATCATCAATTTTGACGCATATAGCTACTTCGACAGGTTTGCCCTATACAAGGATGCACTCATGAGTTTCATCGATCGCGGGGGGAATGTCGCCTGGGGAGTGGTTCCAACCAGCGATCCTGAATTGATCCGCAAGGAGACTCCTGAGAATCTGGTCGATCAATGGTTCGAGAATATCAAGTCCATTACCGCACAGGCTGTTCCAGTCGAACGTATCCTGAACCAATCCCTGTTTACACCCAGTTGCGGATGCGGGAGTCTTCCGGAAAGCCTGGCGGAGAGAGTTCTGGAAATGACAGACAGAGTGAGCCGAACAATGCGGAGTCATCTGTAAAGACATACGAGGGGAACAAGCGGATGACCGCCACACAACTGCCGAAGGCATTCCGAAAAACCGGCGTCATCCGCTCTATAATATCAGAAGCTCTCTGGGACTCCTGAACACCCCACCTCCTCGTGCATGCATTCACTTGATCTATTGACAAACAGACTTCAATCCATTACCCTTAAAAGGCCAGATCCTATCGCACGGAAGTGTATCCTTTCAGGTTCCAAATCTTTCCACATGGGCACATTCTATTGCTGGTTTGGATTGTCTGATTCCGGATGACTTTGTTCTGTTTCATACCGGGCCAAGGCAAAGTCTGGTGTTATCTCTCATCGAGACTCCCTGTATGAAATCCGAGGTAATCAATCAACTCTGGTCAGACTGACACTGGTTTTTTTCCGATACGCCTGAACACCGTGAACGCCATGTAATCCTCCAAGCTCATGGGGTTCGCGAGTATCGGAGGTATCCAGGCTCATCACCCCAAGAGGTAAACGGGCAGCCACCCGTGCACAGGATGCCTGTTTATACGTGTCTAATGATTCAATTGCATTGCGTTTATCACTTGCGCACGGACACGCTTCTCAATGAAAGGGTGGCTCATTTCCTCCGATAACGACTAGAAAAGAGGCAAAAGACCGGAAAGGTACCTTCTCAATAAGTAGGTCGGGATTCCAATCCCGACGGCGTTTGTACCCAGATGTCGGGTATGGAAACCCGACCTACGAAGTAGTCGTAACCCCGACTTATTGAAAAGTTTTCCGGAAAGCAGGCAAACGGTTTATTGTTCAGTGATTTCATAGCCAAAGGGTATCTCAATGCAGATCGAATACAAGAACATAGATCCGAAACTGGTTGTCAACGAAATACGCAATGGGCGTTCCCTGGAATCTGTGCAGAAAATCTTTGGCATCAAGTTCAAGAGCGAGGTCCAGGATCTTTACCTGCGGGGTCTTATGGAACTGGGTGAAATTCCTCAACTTGATTTCAACAGAAACAGCAACCATCCAATAGCCCACCCAATGCCTGAGCGGGCCGTGATTCGACGTCGGGAAAGACCTGGGTCAAAGCCCGGAATGCTTATCAAGACCTCCAATTTCAGGACGATCGGGCAAAGCGGAAGCATCACTCTGAACAAGGCGTTATTGATCGAGCAACTCGGTTTTGGGATTGGAGACTCTTTTGAAATATATAGGGAAGAAGACCGGGTTGTTCTAAAAAAGGTTCCCAACCCAGCCTGATGGTGGAATGTCCGCCGGAGGAATGCTATTTTCTCAAGTTGTTCAAAACATGCAGGAATCTCCACAAGGCAGTCCAATTGGTCCCAACCGCAAGAACCAATAGAACCATTGTGAGAATCAAATCCTGAGTCCAGTGCCCTGCGGACATTCCGATCATCCTGTTGCCCAGCGGATTAAGAATTCCTGCCACCCCAATCAGGACAATTCTCTCCCCCCGTTGAAACAATCCCACCATACAGCGCTCCCCAAGCCCTTCCGCGCGAGCACGCGTGTAGCTGACCATCAGGGACCCGAAAAGAATGAGCAGGATCAAGAGGGAAAAAAACGGGGTTGAAGCTCCCTGGCGGTGAAAATAGAACCAGATTCCCAGAAAAATGATGAACTCTGTGTACCGATCCAGGACCGAATCCAGGAACGCCCCGGATTTCCTGGTCTGTCCGAGGGCCCTGGCCAGAGATCCGTCCAGGGTGTCCAGAAGACCCGTTATGAGAGTGAGCAAGCCGCCCAGGAAGGGGAAATAGGCAAAAGACACGCCTGCCGCCAGACTGACGAAAAGCCCCATAAACGTGATGTGGTTGGGTTTGACCTCAAGATCAACGAGCGTAGGAACAAGATGTCGTTGGAGAAGTGAATAATAACCCGCCTCGATGGGTGTGCCTTTTAGCATATTGACCTCTCGACTGGCTCTGGCTGTGGCTCTAAGGAATAATTGCAGCAGGTCGTGGTATTCGCCCGCATGAAATCGCTTTGGGATACCTCATGGTTTCACCTCGACAGTTGCACCATATAACTTAGCAGTTTCGCAAATTCAGCACAATGTGGAATCCAACAGCAGCGGATAACTGGACAGGGGACAGTCATGGAGGAACACCTCGACTTCTTGGCCGGCAGGCAGGTGCCTGATTTCCGGCCCCAGGAGCGTATAGGCAAGACTCCTCTTGAGCAATGAAAACAGGGAACTGGAGGGGTCTCCTCGAACCAATGGCTCAAAAGAGGGGAAACGATCCTGAAAGCCAAGAGCTCCTCGAACAGCCGTGAAGAAGCCTTCGCGCTTTTTGATCGGTTTCACCAGGGCGGCTTTGATTCTTGGTCTGTGGGAAGATTTCAACCCTTGGAATTTGCGGAGAACAGGAGCCACCAGTTCCTCGAAGATTACCTGGGCTCCCCAAGGATTTCCCGGCAGCGCAAAAAGGAGCTGACCATTTTTTGAGCCGAAGCCACTGTTTTTTCCGGGAATCAGGTTGATCTCCCTGAACTGGACTTGTACACCGATTTCTGCCCACGCACGGAGAACGAAATCCTTTGGACTGCGGCCTATTCCCCCTGTCGTGATGATAACTTCAGCTTCCAGACGCCGGAGAGCTTTAATGATTTCAGTGAGTTTGTCCGGAGCGATTCCCGCATGGAGAGGCACTCCCCCGTGACAAGAAGTCAACCAGCCAATCAGGTGCCGATTGTTGCAGTAGGTCCAAGGACCTTCCAAAACCTCGCCCAGCTCTCTCACTTCATCCCCCGTGGCGAGCACGGCTACCCGCGGTCTTGCAAATACTTGCAGGGAGCTCAGTCCAAGAGCTGTGAGCATGGCCAGGCGGGTAGGGGTCAGGATCTGCCCTTGCGACAAAAGCCCCTCTCCCTTCATTGCCTCCTCGCCAGGCAACCTCAAGCCTTCATGGCGGTGAACCACCCGATCGATCCGTATCTGTTTCCCTTCCAGAACCACTTGCTCGACAGGAACAACAGCGTCGGCATGAAGGGGGATCGAGGCCCCTGTGAGAATCTGCACGGTCTGACCCGCTTCGAGGGTCACCAAAGGTGATGCACCCGCCGGAAGGCAGTCTGGAAGCAATCCCAGCACTGCCGGATTATCCGCGGATGCCCATTGGGTATCGTGACTGCGGACGGCAAAACCATCCAGAGCCGATCGCGCCGACGGAGGAAGGTCTGCATTCACATGAACAGGCAACGCCAGAACGCGCCCCACTGCATTCTCTATGGCGATCCGTTCGACACCAAGGGGCTGCACCCGAGCAAGTGCCACCCCTCTCGCTTCGGCTAGATCCATTCGATTCTTCCCCAGTCTTCAGGCGTATTGACATTGATGAAACTCAAGCCTTTGGGATCGAAAGGGCGCCACTCCGGCTCATCAATTATCTTGATGCGAAGGCCCTGAAAGAAACGTGTGATCTTTCTCTCTCCCTTTTCGAGCATGGTAGCAATGGGTCCTATGCAGCGTCGGTGATAGAGGGCCAGCAGAGGTTCATATAGGCTGTTATATATCGGAACTACAGCATCATGGCCCTGTCTCGTTTCACACATGTAACGCGGCAGATCTTGCATGAGAAAAGGCATGTCGGTGGCCCGGACAAAGACCCATTCGTGTGGGCTGAACAGCAGGGCGGTATAGATGCCCCCCAGAGGTCCCTGGGCGGGCAGGATATCCTGAATGAGGGTGGCATTCAAATCGCAGTAGGGGGAGAGATCATTGGCCACAACGAACACGGGATCGCAAAAGGATCGCAGCGTTTCTACTCCGAGGTCGATCAGTCGCTGTCCTCGAAAAACCTCGATGGCCTTGTTCCTGCCATATCTGCGGCTCATGCCGCCGGCGAGGACGGCTCCACTGATCACCTATTCTTCCCCCAGGCGAATGTGAATATCGATTTTTCCCGGTCTCTTCCACCCGCGAAGAGTAGACAGCATACCGACAATTCCGCCAACCAGAAAATCACACACAAAATCTTTCATGGGAAGCTGCTTTCCATCCATGTGAACCAAGGCGCCCCGCTTCCTTCTTCCCTTCAGATATCTTTCTTCGATGAAATCAGCCAATTTGGCCACATCTGCAAAGCTGAACACCGGTACTTCCGAATCCACCGGGTCATCCGTGACGATAGCAACCAGATTATCCCGAGGCGTGCAGATCGGACTTGCTTCGACAGCGGCTCTAAAGATTTCAATCTTGGGAAAGTGGGAACGCTTGAAGCCCTCTGTGAGAAGGAGCTCCTCATCCCAGAAGAGGTGACCTGCCAATACCTGGAGATCCATCTCTCCATCCGTTCTGCGGATTGCAGCGACCTTTTCACGGGAAGAAATGACAACGGTGTTGGCGCCTGCTTCCCGGAGCCGCCAGGTGTCTTTTCCCTTGTGATCGATCTCGAAGCTGTGGGCATCGTGTTTCACAATGCCGACTCGATACCGCCTCCTGCCCAATTCCGGTATCAGCTTCTCCAGAAAAGTGGTTTTTCCAACGTTGGAGGCCCCTACAACACAGATAATCGGTATCATGGCATCCTTTCCATCCTCTTCCAGGGTCTTTTGCGCGCATACCCCGTCACGACAATCTAATAGGAGAAATAGACCGTTTTCAGTTCAGTATACTCTTCCATGCCGAATCGAGACTTCTCCCTCCCCAGGCCGCTCTCCTTCATTCCCCCGAAAGGCACTTGCGGATAGGCCTGGTGTATCCTGTTGATCCAAACACTGCCTGCTTCGAGGCGATCCGCCCAGTCCAGAGCCATGCCCAAATCGCCGGAAAAAAGGTATGCGGCAAGACCGAAGCGGGTTGAATTGGCTGATGCTATGGCATCATCCATCGTCTCGAAGGGGCTGATAATAGTAACAGGGCCGAAGACTTCGTCTTTGAGAATTGACATTTCAGATGTGACATGAGTCAGGACAGTAGGAGGATAGAAGTACCCCGGGCGTGGCACATCGACGGAGTTGCCGCCGAGCTCGACACGGGCTCCCTCTTCGACGGCCTTTTGTACCTGAGAACGCAGTCTGGCAAGCACTCTGGCATTGTTCAAGGGTCCGAGCTCCTCCCATGCTCCCGATTGCTCGTTTACCAGCATGGACGCTCGTGCCACAAAGCCCTTGAGAAATTCCGCGTAGATCTGCGTGTCCACGAGCACACGGCTGATCCGGTAACAGTACTGCCCGCAGTTTTTCATACTCTGCGATACAATCTGTGGAAGCACATCCTGCAAGGAAGCATCCCGGCAGACGATGGCCGGACAGTG
>JAAYUJ010000677.1 GCA_012517775.1 Deltaproteobacteria bacterium | reverse complement strand
TTTTCTCTGTTTTCGAAAAGCGAAAACCGCAAGAAAAGAAGTGGTAGAATCGCTCAATTCGGGATTATCTCTAGAATTTGCCCCAAAGGTATGATGAAATATATCCACTGATACTGCCATCCTTCATAGCGTAAGAGTTTTGAACAAGTCTTTCGGAGAGAAGTATTGAATCCAAAACAGACCATTCTGGCGGTAGACGACGACCTTTCCATCTTGCAGGTCCTTGAAGCACGGCTGTCTGCGGTGGATTTTCAAGTTCTCAAGGCGACAGGCGGTCGGGAAGCTCTGGATATCATCAAGAGCGGGCACGTGGATCTGCTGATTTCGGATGTGCGGATGCCCGGCATGGGAGGGATGGATCTTTTTGCAGAGGTGCGTGCCATTTGCCCGGAACTGCCCGTGATATTCCTCACGGCCTATGGAACCATCCCCGACGCGGTGAGCGCGGTGAAAGCCGGAGCCGTGGATTACATCACAAAGCCCTTTGATGGCCGTGAACTTCTCCAGAAGGTCCGGAACACTCTCAAGAAGAAGGTGTTGCCCTCTCCCCCGGAGGGTCTGCCGCCTCTCGACCAGGAATTATCGGGCGGCAGAAGCCCGGCCATGAGAGAGCTATTTGACCTCATCGATCGGATTGCTCCGAGCGACGTGAATGTTCTCATTCTGGGTGAAAGCGGGGTAGGCAAGGAGAGAGTGGCACGGTTGATTCACCAAAGGGGACATCGCCGGGAGCACCCATTTGTTGTGGTGGACTGCGGGTCGACTCCGACCGGCCTCCTTGAGAGCGAGCTGTTCGGTCACGTGCGGGGTGCATTCACCCACGCCATACGGGATAAGAAGGGGCTCATTGAGGCGGCTGACCACGGGACGCTCTTCCTGGACGAGATCGGAAACATTTCCCCTGAAATGCAGGTGAGGCTGCTGAGGTTTCTGGAGGATCGCAAGATCCGCAGGATCGGTGATCTCAAGGAGATACCCGTGGACTGCAGGGTGATCTCGGCCACAAACGTGGATCTTCCTGAAGAGGTGGAAAGTGGAAGTTTTCGTGAGGACCTTTATTATCGGCTTCGGGTTGTGACCCTCAAAATCCCTCCTCTCCGGGAAAGGAGAGAGGATATACCTCTCCTTGCACGGCATTTTGTTCAAAAGTACTGTGAAGCACAGAAGATTTCTCTCGTCCAGATCCCTCCGGAAACGATGAAGTGGCTCTGCGATTATCCATGGCCGGGGAATGTCCGGGAACTCAAGAACGCCCTCGAGGCGGGGGTCGTGCTCTGCCGTGACGGGGTGCTCCGGCAGAACGACCTTCAGCTCACGGGGCTTCCTCAAGCACCGGCGAAAACGATCACCGGAAGCGATGCCATTTCCCTGGAGGAGAGTGAAAGGAATACCATCATTCGTGCCCTGCAGCAGGCCGGCTGGGTGCAGAAGGATGCGGCCAAAATCCTGGGGATCAGCCGCAGGGCCATCCATTACAAGATCAGAAAGTACGGCATTGAGATGGCGGGAAAGCGTTCTTCAACCGATGAGCCGGTCCCGGACGAAAAGGTTTGAAGGAGTAGACCTGGATGGACTTTCCGCTGCAAACCCGGCACCTGCGTGGGACGACCTGCCTCATTGCCAAATAGGAAGACGGATCGAATGGAATCCTCCACTCGGAACAAGGTCGGCGGGGAGTCCGCGGGAACGGCGTTTCATGAGAGGCGGGCGCGAGTCTGGGACCGCTGGACGATGGCTTCGATCGTTTTCATTCTGCTGGTTCCCCTTCCCATTGCACGCTTCGAATCCTGGCCGGGGGGCGATATCGTCCTGGACCGACCGATCATGCCATGGAGTCACTTTCAAATCTGTTATATCTCCTATCCTGACGGGATGCCTGTTGTAGAATTCCATACCTTCCAGTGGAACGGCAGGCTCGAGAACCGCGAAGGAAGCTATCCCGTGGATTTCGTGTGGCTGTCAGCCGAACCCGCTGTCCTGAAGTGGCAGAATGCCCCGGAAATTGTCCTGGTAGACCTGCATGGGAAAGGGGAGACTCTCCGAATGAAGACCTTCTGGCGCCCCCTACTCCTTTGGCCGTTTGAAGCCCTGTGGCGCCTCCGGTGAAAAATTCTCGAAAGCCTTAATGCGTTTCAAGACCCTCCTCCATCTCCAGCTTTTTGTCTGAGGAAGGAAAGAACTGTCTGTAAAAAAAGAAGCTGAGAACGACAGGAAGAAAGAAATAAGCGAAGCGGTACAGGAGCGTGGCGACAAGGGCCCGCTCGAAGTCGAGTCCCATGAGATAGAAGGAGCCTGCCATGGTGCCTTCCATGAGCCCGATGGATGCCGGAGTGAGTGAGAAAAGGCTGGTGAAGATTCCGACGGAAAAGCCCACAAGAAGGGTACTGTTGTCGACGGGATAGTGGAGTGCCAGGAAGGAGCATTTCAGGCAGAAAAACATGAGACCCCAGTCAAAGAATGCGTAGACGGCCGGTGCCAGGAGAATCCCTCTGTTTCCCACGATGAGGTTCATGCTTTCGTTGAAATTGTCAAAAAAGGCCTGTGCCCTTTCCTGAGTGATCCAGTGGGGCTTTCGCACTCTTTCACAGAACAGAGAAGCAATCCGCATGCATACCTGCCAGAGTCTTCTTCGAAAAGCTTCGTGGATAATGGTCTGAACCGTGATCCAGGTGAGGAGAAAAGCAAGAAGAAGGATCA
>JAAYUJ010000116.1 GCA_012517775.1 Deltaproteobacteria bacterium | reverse complement strand
TTCGAGCTGTTGCTGTGGAGCCTGCCGCTTCACCGGTCCTTTCGGGAGGGCAGCCGGGACCCCACAAGATCCAGGGAATTGGAGCGGGATTCGTTCCCGAGGTGCTCAATAGAGAGATCATCGATGAAATCATCACGGTATCCAATGAGCAGGCTCTTGAAACGGCCAGGGACGTCGCCAGAATGGAAGGAGTCCTGTGCGGCATCTCCTCCGGGGCTGCAGTTTTTGCCGCACTCCAGGTGGCCAGGCGTCCGGAAAACGAGGGAAAACAAATCGTAGTGATCCTCCCCAGCACAGGGGAGAGATATCTCACCACCGAATTGTTCCAGTGATGATTCGAGCCGATTCCAGTTCCTTCAAAGAAGTCCCGATTTCGCTTCTGGTGCCGAACGTCGGGAGTCCCTTCCTGAAAGCTGGATTTCGGACCGCAATCACCACGAAAATCCCTGGGCGATAAGGCAACAGGTCACCTAATGTGCCCTCGATGCGGCTTCAGGAGGAATGAGATTGCGGTTCGGCCAGTGATTCAGTCGTTGAGGATGTTCTCGGCGACTCAGTTGTTCACGGCCGTTGCCCTGAAAAACCAGAGGTTCTCATGAAGATGCAAACCTGGGCCGGGTTTATCCTGGTGATCGTATTGGCAGGTAATGTTTATTGTAGAGAAGAAGTCGCCTCGAACAAATATGTGACGGCAGAAGAAGTCGGCTCGAAAAGATATGTGGCGGCGGAGACAACTCAAACCGGAGAAAAAAGGAATGAGCCGGACCCTGGCACGAGAGCATCCCGGGAAGACGATGACTTGTTGCTCCAATATTTGCCGTCAATATTGGACAGGAGGATTCCACCCACGGGCAATCCCGACGGCCATTGCCCCATACCACTGGAAGCACGGGAAGAGGATACGTCTCATCCGGATCATGTAATCGGCAATGGAACGTCCCAGAGCTGTACGAGTGAAGCGGTGGTGGCCACCGTTGCAAAGGGAGGCATCATCACCTTCGACTGCGGCCCCGGCCCTGTTACCATTGTGCTCAAAGAAACCGCAAAGGTGTTCAACAATACCGGTCCCAAGATCGTACTGGATGGAGGGGGCAAGGTGACCCTGAGTGGCGGCAGTGGAAATCGCATTTTGTATATGAATACTTGTGACCCCGACCAGGTCTGGACGACTTCCCATTGCCAGAACCAGGATCATCCGCGGCTTACGGTGCAAAACCTGACTTTTGTGAGTGGCAACTCCAAAGCGGAGAAAACCTATGACGGCGGCGGCGCCATCTGGGTCAGAGGGGGGCGTTTCAAAATTGTCAACTCGCGCTTCTTCAACAACGTCTGCGCCGATACGGGTCCTGATGTAGGGGGCGCGGCAGTGCGCGTCTTCAGCCAATACGAGGGAATGCCCGTGTATGTTGTGAACAGCACTTTCGGTGGTGGCGTGAGATACGGCAACATCGGCTCCAATGGCGGCGGGCTGAGCAGTATCGGTGTCTCCTTCACGGTCATTAATTGTCTGTTCACCCACAACCATGCCATCGGCGAAGGCGCCAATCCGGCCCGGCCGGGCACGCCCGGAGGCGGTAGCGGTGGCGCCATCTATAACGACGGCAACACGTTCACCCTGACCTTGTGCGGGACAAGGATTGAGGACAACAGGGCCAGAGAAGGCGGCGGGGCCATCTTTTTCGTGAGCAACGACCGCACCGGGTCACTGATAATCGAGGACTCCCATCTCTCTCATAATCCAAGCGAAGGGTTTGAGACACCCGGATATCCGGGCATCTTCTTCCTGGGAAAGGGAGAGCCTGTTGTCAATCGTTCTACCATCGAATGAATGGTAGGATACGAGTGGGTCAGGGAGATGTTTGTCTGAGCGATGATCCTTGTGATCCCGCGACGAAATCCTGTTAATCCGTGTACAGCAGGCTGATCGAAAAGTTCTTGAATGGCGCCCTTCAAGCTTCGGGAACCATCTACACCATCGGCGGCTCCAAAGGTCTACTGGCGGGCGCCTGGTCTGCCGGGATCGTCGTCAGGAGCATCTGCCCTCACCCGCTCCCCCTTGACGGGCATTGGTGGGGACTGGAAGGAAATCACTCTTCTACCGGGACCTCGAAGGCCCCCATGTCGAGAGCTCCATTGACGGGTCGGGGCTCATGTTTGCGGTGCTTGATATACTGGTACGCCACGGGAGCTGCATCCGGATGAAGACGTGCACTGGCGTTCACGCAAGGAGATTGCCCAAGGAGATGGTAATCCTTCAGGCCCGGATTCACAAACCCCGGCCTGCCACCCCTGATATTCCCGCCCTTGTTGTGAATAGTCCCTGTAAGCCCGCCATGACTGTTGACCCAGCCTGATTTCAGCCAGTTGCTCTTCAGATGGACCACTCCCGCTTCGTTGAGAAGAGCGAGATGATCGCCCGGTGCACTTGTCCAGACGATGTTGTTCCTGCAGTCGCAGATCTCATCGTTCGTGGAGAGGCGAAGCAGTGTCGTGTTGTCCGTTCGCGTTGAGACAACAGTGTTGTTATAGAAATGAAGGGTCCCTTTGCGATAAACGTTCTCGTTCCCACTGTCCCCTCCATAGTGGACGACCTGGCTGTTCCCCGACCCACCGGTCTCGACAAGAACATTGCCGTAAACAAGGGTCTTGCGGTAGCTTGGATGCTTGACCAGATCCATGCTGTCCTCGGCATCCACCAGGTCGAGCTGACGGTTTCCGCCTTCTATCCAATTGTATCGGACCCTCAAACCGGCCGATCGATCCTTAAGGTTGTTGCCCAGGCAGTTGGCACGGAGGGGACCGAAGTGATTGAATTGGTAGGTGATGCCTATGGCCGCCGTGTAGGTGTTATGTTCATAGACGCTGTTCTCGATCCCATTGCCATGAATCCTGCAGCCTTCGATGAGGATATTCCTGGTGGCATGCGACACGAAGAGGCCGTTCCCTGAGTTGTGGAAAATGCAATTCCTGACGGTGATGTGGCGGCCGCATTCAACATACAGCGAGGCGGCGTTCTCCTGGTAGTCGGTGACACCGTATCGTCCGGTGAACCGGTAGGGGGGCCTGCCGTTTCGGATGTCAAGGTTCTTGACAACAATCCAGCACGGCTCCACAATATCAGGCTGGTTGGCTCCACCGATCTTGACGACGCCTCTCTCCTCGTTCCAGAAGTTGATACTGCTCCGCGTCGTTGCATCCCGACCGTCGATTACGGGAAGCTGACCACGCTTGTTGGGTATTCCCCGGACCACGAAAGGGCGTTGCTTCGTCCCCTGAACGGCGATCACCCATTTCTCGCGATATGGCTCCTGCCGCCAAAAGATCAATACCTGGTCACCCGCTTCCATACTCTCCCAAGGAACATCGCCAATGTTCGCATATTCCTTGCCCGGTCCCACCTCATAAGTGGCTGAATAAGCATGCATAGGAAGCAAGAACAGTGAAAGCCATAGAAATACCATCTTGCTGCGGGCCATGGGTCCCTCCTCTTCCGGCCGATTTGATCATCGATATGGGGTTGCAAGTGTCATCCAGCGTGATACTGTCGGTGGACACCAGGCTCCCGTGAGAATACGTTGAGGGAGACAACCCTCTCCAATTCCCAATCGTCGAAGCCAGCAACTGGCATAAAAAAATCAGCAGATGATAAGGGCAGGGAGTCAAAAGCGAAGAAATGCCTCCGATTCAATGAACTTGAGAGACTTCTCCGAAGATCCATTCCCTCATCCTCAACCCGAGCCATCCGAAATACCTGTGAATCCTCAATGAGTTCGGGTGACGACAGCAAAGAACGAATATCTATCGTAAGTCTTCGGATGGAAAGATATTTTTTCTGATTTTCCAATTATTGGAAGGGGTGACCTTTGTCAACAGGATGTCTCCTTGAGTATTGAACAGTCTCATCATGCACCATGGCCCGAGAACTGAGCCACGGTGATCAGCAAATGATGATAAGGAGCTGTTCGAGAGTCTCCGAAGGGAAAGGGGGTGACCCTGGATTTCCTGGATCTCAGCGAAGTTACTGTTTTGTTACGGCATGATGAAAAGGGTGTGAAAGGTGTTGGAGGAAGATGTTTCCAGGCAGACCACTTGTTGTGGAGGATTTCAATGGGGGCCGGCCGGCTATGAAGAGCCCTTCATCACATGCCGCTAAAGCTGACGGCTGGAGAGATCCTCCGCAGAGCATTGGGTCTGTGGGGGTATCGGAATCCAACGGCGTCACCTCTCGCC
>JAAYUJ010000676.1 GCA_012517775.1 Deltaproteobacteria bacterium | reverse complement strand
CGGGGATACTCTCCCCTTGAACACGATCTCCCCTCCAAGGTACCCTAAACTGCTCGCCAGTATGAAACAAAGTGCGTACGCTGCAAAGGTCAGCCGGGAGGGGTCGCCCTCTTTTCGCCCCAGGAAAAAAGCGAGAACCAGAGCCAGGAAAAGGGCGGCGGCCAAAATGATCTTAGCTTTGATCTCGTCCAGCATGGCTCCCTGGTAGTAGTGCTGCCAGTCCGTGTAGCCGAAAAGAACAGTCGGAAGAAAACCCAGCAGGGCAAGGAAGGTACAGTAATGGGCTGTCACCGCGAGATCCGCGTGTTTTCGCAGGACAGCGACAATTCCGAAAAAGAAAGCCCCCATGATCAACCCCAGAGGCAGGTGTGTCAGAGGTGGATGCAAGGGGTGGGTATATCCCAGGCTGTTCAGCAACTGGTAGAGAATGTCTATCATCGACTCGGCTCCTATGAGTTCGTCTGGTTGTGATTGCTCAAAAAAAGCAGGAAACTCGAAAGGTTTGGAATCTCCCAATTATTACAGATCAAACAGCACGCCGGAGTTTCACACCCGAGACATTTTGTCGGGATGTAGATCCCGATCTGCGACTTCCTGCACTGTCACGTCAGGAGCAACGTACCATAATTGACCACAAAAAAACCATCTCCTGTTCTTTTGAACACAGTGATCACGCTAGAGATTCCAAATGAGTCGTTATAGTGCTGAGCATAGCTCCACACAAATGTGTGCGCGAAATGCCTTAACGCATGCCGTCTCTTCGCCCTGGGGCTACGAAGCCTCTCCTGAGCCTCTTGAAGGGGAGGAGGGTCAATAACCTGCTGACTGAATTTGCCTGAAGACTGGAGCTTCCTCGCAGGATGATTAGAGTGAATGAAGAAAGGAGGTGAAAGGACATGAGCCGCCAAACAGCCAAAAGAAGAGATGAACACAGGGTTAATGGGGTCCACGTGGATCGAC
The DNA here is from genome assembly GCA_012517775.1 of Deltaproteobacteria bacterium. Lineage (GTDB taxonomy): Bacteria > Desulfobacterota > Syntrophobacteria > Syntrophobacterales > Syntrophobacteraceae > JAAYUJ01. The sequence continues at coordinate 1,227 of JAAYUJ010000676.1, read as the reverse complement.
TTTTCGATACCATAGATGCCATCAAGTCTGAACCTGATATCGCAAAATTCAAGTTCCGCATCAGCAACAAGTGGATCGATGGCGGGCACAATCACACAACGATCAAGGATTTTCATGGGGCGTTGAAAGATCACCCTCATGAGCAACCCTTTGAACTGGCTGCGGACGAACCTGGGGTTCTCCTTGGGCAGGATAATGGGCCCAACCCGGTTGAATACCTGCTCACAGCACTCGCGGGCTGTCTCACATCTTCTCTTGTCTATCACGCAGCAGCCAGGGGAATCGAAGTGAGAGGGATCGAATCACGCTTGGAAGGAAACCTGGACCTGCGAGGGTTTTTGGGGCTGTCGAAGGACGTTCCCGTTGGATATGAGGAGATTCGAGTCTTTTTCAAGATCGATGCCGACATAACGGAGCAAGAGAAACAGGAACTGATCGAATCGGCCCGGAAATACTATCCGGTGTTCAACACTGTATCAAGTCCCACCAAGGTGACGATTCAACTCAAAGGCGAATGAGAACCAGTCAGAAAGTGAAGCGCGGGCAGGTGATCAGGAATGACTTGACCGTGCTCTCCGTGCCTGCATCAATGGTCGCCGGACTTGCACATATCCTTCCGTGGCCTTGAAGCCTCGTGATCCCAACAGCTTTCCATCTCAGATTGAATCCTCCTGAAACAAGTGAGTACGCAGGTTGGCTGTGACTTCCCAATAAGTCCAGGCAGCGACAGCTTTTAGGTCGGGTTTTCATACCCGACACCCTGGCGCATAGAGAGTGGGTTCACTCTTCTGGCGATTTGAGGCAGGTTCTATCATCAAGCCATCACCTCCACCGAGGATGTCAAACGCTCCGTTTTGAACCGGATCAAAATGGATTCCGTGCTTTCTCTATTAACAGCGGCCTGAGAAGCTCCAGGAGGCGGTTGAGATGCTCACAATCAACAACCCTCCAGGGGCAGCCAATTCCCTCAAGAACGGCTTCGAATAGTTCGAGAAGGAACAGAATGCTCATTCATTCAATTCGAAGTTTTGTATTGCGTTCATATCCTATCACCCATTCGCTTGCAGGATCGTCGGCCCAGAGACTGGCGAGTATATGGTCGTTTGCGAGGACGTTTGAGGGAACGGGCAGTCGCTAGGCCCCCGGTTTGCTTAGCCAACCTTGTGATCAGCCCGGACAGGCCGATCTTGACATTATGCACTCTCACACGATCAGCATTGAATGGTT
>JAAYUJ010000115.1 GCA_012517775.1 Deltaproteobacteria bacterium | reverse complement strand
TGCTGATCATGCATCCCGGCCCCATTAACCGCGGAGTGGAAATCAGCCCGGAAGTGGCCGACGGTCCCCATTCCGTCATTCTCGATCAGGTAGCCAATGGAGTGGCAGTGCGCATGGCTTTGCTTTATCTTCTGGGGCAAAGGCATGAAGCAAGTCTGGAAATTTGAGTTCAAGAGCGGTTGATGAACACCTTCAGGAAGACGCAATGCAGAATATGGCAGGGCAGGGATATCCAAAAGCAGAGCTGAAGCGAGCCGGCCAATTGGGAAGTCTTCTCCTTCGAGGCGGACGAGTTATCGATCCGGCGCGGAGGATCGACGAGATCGCCGATGTGCTGGTGGTGGACGGGCGACTCATGGACATCCAACCGGATTTTCCCCTCGGCATGGATTGGCTCGAACATGTTCAGCAGGTGGACATGAACGGCAAATGGATTGTCCCGGCAATGCTCGACATGCACGTCCACCTTCGCGAGCCTGGAGAGGAATATAAGGAAACCATTGCTTCGGGGACACGTGCCGCCGTGGCGGGTGGTTATGCGGGGGTGGCCTGCATGCCCAACACCATGCCTGTAAACGACAACGCGGCTGTGACACAGTTCATTCTGGAGCGGGCCCGTGAGGAGGGAGCCTGCCACGTGTTTCCGGTGGCCGCCATCAGTCATGGCCAGAGAGGGGAGAACCTCACGGAATTTGGAGAGCTTCGGAGTTCCGGGGCGGTAGCTGTATCGGACGACGGCCGCCCCGTCATGAACAGCCTGCTCATGCGCCGGGCATTGGAATACGCCAGGATTTTCGATCTCCTCGTGATCAGTCACGCGGAAGAACTTTCGCTGTCGCAGGGGGGACTCATGAATGAGGGACCCGTTTCCACTCTGCTGGGCCTGCGGGGCATTCCCAACGCCGCCGAGGAGGTCATGGTCGCCCGTGATATTCTCTTGGCGGAATTGACTCGAGGTAGACTGCACATCGCCCATGTAAGTACCGGTGGTTCGATCCGGCTGATTCGGGAAGCCAAGAAGCGGGGAATCCTCGTCACGGCGGAAACAGCTCCCCATTATTTCACGCTGACTGATTCGGAGCTCATGTCGTTCAACACCGTCTTCAAAGTGAATCCCCCCCTGCGAAGCGAGAAAGACAGGGATTATATCCGGGAGGGACTTGCCGACGGCACCATCGATGCGATAGCAACAGACCATGCGCCCCACAGTCTTCTGGAAAAGGATACGGAGTTTGAATACGCCGCCAATGGCATGATCGGCCTGGAATCAGCTCTACCTCTGATCCTTTCGCTGGTGCGGGATGGGACCCTGAGTGCTTCCGAAGCTGTCGCAAAAGTCACCTGCAACCCGGCGAGAATCCTGGGAGTCCCTCTGGGAAGCCTGCAACCCGGCAAGCCTGTGAGCCTGACGGTCATCGACCCGGACGTGACTTACACCCTCGATTGTGAAACATTTCAATCCAAGAGCCGGAACTGTCCGTTTCACGGCCGCGAAGTCACCGGTCGCGTGGAGTTGACTCTTGTCGACGGAAAACTCGTCTACACCAGAAGTTGAGAAACAGAAGCGATTGCAGTACCTCCACCACTCCCTCTGAGCAAGGTATCGAAGGGACACCGAAAAAGGTGGTGTCGCCTCTTAACAAGTATGAACGGACAGCCGATTCACTCAGTAGGGACAGGATCTTCAGGCATCAGACACATGAGTCTTCCTCAGAACAAACGTCCGAAAGTCCTTGTTGTAGATGATGAATACAGTGTCCGGGAACTACTCGAGATCATGCTCGATGTGGACGGCTATGCAGTCAGGTCTGCCGAGAGCGGCCGCCAGGCGCTGGATGCCATTCGGGAAGAGCGTTTCGATCTCGTGATTACGGACATCCGGATGGAACCTGTCAACGGCCTGGAAGTACTGAAAGAGGTCAAGGCCCATTCTCCCGGCACCGTAGTCATCATCATATCCGCATACGCCAGCACGGAGACCGCCGTCGAGGCAATGAACGAAGGGGCATACGACTATCTCCCCAAACCTTTTGACATGGAAGAAATGCGGGCGGTCATCCGTCACGCCCTTCAATCCAAAGGGGAAATGGAACATCGGGAAACGGCCAAGGAGGGCCCCCTTTATTTCGGGTGCATCATTGGCGAAAGCCCCGCTATGATAAAGATCTACGACCTCATCAAGCGCATCGCAGGCACCAGCAGCAACGTTTTGATCACCGGCGAGAGTGGGACGGGGAAGGAATTGGTGGCCAAGGCCATTCACCGCCAGAGCCCGCGAAAAGACCTTCCGTTCGTGGTTGTGAACTGCGGAGGTGTCCCGGAATCGCTCATCGAAAGCGAGCTCTTCGGCTACAAAAAAGGGGCCTTTACCGGAGCGGCCACCAATCGAATAGGGCTGGTAGAGGCGGCACAGGGGGGAACCCTGTTCCTGGACGAAATCGGAGAACTCTCCCCGGTGCTTCAGGTCAAACTCCTGCGTCTGGTACAGGAGAAGACCATCAAGTTGGTCGGTGGCACCGAGGATATACCGGTGGATGTCCGGATCCTTTCGGCTACCAATCGCGATCTGGAAAAAATGGTGATCGACGGGACGTTTCGAGAGGACCTCTATTACAGACTGAACGTGCTTCCCATACGCATCCCTCCGCTGCGGGAGCGTAAGGAGGACGTTCCCATACTGGCCCATTATTTCTTGAGCAAATTTTGCAGGCAGTTCGGCAAGCAGATTCGGAAGATATCTTCCTATGCCATGGATATTCTTAACAACTACGACTTCCCAGGCAATGTCCGCGAATTGGAACATATCATTGAGAGAGGCGTTGCCCTGGAGGCTTCCAGTATCATTCTCCCCGACAGCCTCACATTGGCAACGTATAAAAGAAGCCAGCACCCATCGGCTCACCCTCGAACTGCTCCGGGCGCCGGCAGGGCTGCTCCCTCCCGGGATGCATCGCCGGAGAGCCTGAGTGAAAAGCACGAAATCATCACTTTGCCTCCCAAAGGCATTGATCTGGAACAGCATCTTGCGGATATCGAAAAGAGCATCCTGCAAAAGGCACTTGTCCAGGCGGGTGGTGTAAAGACCAGGGCAGCGGAGCTTCTGGGGATCAACGCCCGTTCCCTCCGTTATCGCCTTGAAAAGTACGGCCTCGCCATGGAGGACGATTGAGAAGTTCAAAGCGGTAACATGATCATGCACCCATCAGCAGAGCGGGATTCTGCTCCCAACACACATATATCGAATTATATCGAGTTTTTGCTTGTGCTGAGAACCGCTACTAAATGAGCCCGGGCACCGACGGCTCTGCAGGTCGGATTTCCACACCCGGCACCTTGGCGCATGAAGTGTCGGGATTGGAATCCCGACCTGCTTATGGATAAGGTGCTGTTGAGAATCGTTTGTAAAACCAATTGAATGAACGAATGAGGAGGCAGCAGACTCAACGGGTATAACGGTGAACCTCCTGGGTGTCTTCTCACTTTGAAAGGAGGTTCAGATAATTGCATCTCTTCGGTCAAAGTCTTATTAGAAATACCTTTCCCCGCCGACTGTCGGCTTCATCCTCGATGAATTACACATGGTTTCATGATCTTGGTTTCAATGGAGGGACCATATGAAACAAGCTCAAGATAGCGTGTTCAGTTGATAAGCATTTCCAGGTCTTGAGTGCTGGAATTAGCCAAATAAACCGTTTTGCAACAGGAATTTTCCTGCCCGGAGAACAATGGGGGAGGTGACATCATGGAAGGGCTTGATCACTGAAGGACTGAACGGAGACGGAAATGGGTAACTCTTCAATAAGTCCTGGCAACGGATAGCTTCGTAGGTCGGGTTTCCATACCCGACACATTTGCGCAAAGGCTGTCGGGATTGGAATCCCGACCTACCTATTGAGAATGTACCGAAATGGAATCTATTTTCCTTATGATTCAGAAAACCAAGCTGAACGACTGGCTGCTTCCGGCAAACATTGTGCTTCTCGTGATTGTCCTGGTTCTTCTGATTGTTCTGGTTCGCAGAAAGCCGGTCGATCAACTGCTGCCCTTTCAGCTCAAATTCGAAATGATCGAAACGGGGCAGGAGCGACTTGAAAGGATTGTGCGGGAAGAAATTGCGACCAACAGAGATGAGACACTGTCGAGTGCACGGCAGGGTCGCGAGGAGATTTCGAGCGCCCTGAATACCTTCTCCAATTCACTGCTGAGCAGAATAGCTGAAATTGCCGGTCTTCAGCACGATCAGCTCGATAGTTTTTCAAAGCAACTCTCAGACCTCACGCAGAGTAACGAACAGAAGATGGAAGCCATACGCACGACGGTGGATGCACGGTTGAGGCAGATACAGGATGACAACGCCACGCAGCTCGATCAGATGCGGGCGACTGTGGATGAAAAGCTTCAGGGGACATTGGAAAAACGCCTTGGAGAATCCTTCAAGCAGGTATCGGAAAGGTTGGAACAGGTGCACAAAGGGCTCGGAGAGATGCAGACCCTTGCCGCCGGAGTGGGTGACCTCAAACGGGTGCT
>JAAYUJ010000675.1 GCA_012517775.1 Deltaproteobacteria bacterium | reverse complement strand
GGTCAAAGGCATCCTGGCGGTGGGAACAGACCTTTTTCACATTTTTGCCAAGGCTATTATGGGGACGACGGTCCACAAGAAGCTCGGCAACGTCTCCGTGAAGCTCGCCATCGCCTTTCTCGTGGGCTCCGGCGCGGGGACCTTCATCGGAGGCGCCATCAACAAAGGCCTGTACAATAAGGACCCCCTTCTGAGCGAAGCGTTCATCAGCGGTGTTTATTCCATCCTTCTGGGTTTTCTCGGCTTCTATGCGCTCATCGACTTCATTCGATCCAGCAAGGGGCCTGCCGCAGCAGGCGGGGATGCTCATGGAGGTCCAGCGGCCGGGACCCCTGCCCTGGCTGCCAGGCTGCAGGGGCTGAACATTCCCCCCATGGTTACCTTTGACGAGGATTTCGTGCCGGGTGGCAAGAGACTTTCCGGTGTGATCATCGCCCTTGGCGGTGTCGTCGTGGGAATCATGGCCGCCATCATGGGAGTGGGCGGTGGGTTTATTACATTTCCCCTGTTCGTTTACATCTATGGCGTCTCTTCCATGACGACGGTTGGAACGGATATCCTTCAGATCATCTTCACGGCGGGGCTTGCCGCCATCGGCCAGTATGCCATATACGGATACGTATTCTACACACTGGCCATGGGTATGCTCATCGGATCGCTTCTTGGCATCCAGGTGGGGGCTCTTACGACCAAGGTGGTCAAAGGGATTCACATCCGGGGCTTCTATGCCGTTTCCATTCTGGCTGGATTCATCAACCGGCTGTCGACCCTGCCGAAAAAATTCAATGAACTGGAAGTCCTGAACCTGCCCAAGGGTCTGGTGACCAACATCGAATTCGTTGGGAACATCGTTTTCTGGATCGTTGTGGCCATTTTTGGCTTCTGGATTTTTGCCAAGTTCTTTTCAAATCTTGGAAGCCTGCGAGAGGAGGAGTAGCCATGTTGGTCAGACACAAGAAGCCTTTCAGTACGGGTTTGATTCTTGCCCTGATGTTTGCTGGAGTCCTGATCCTCATCTTTACTCCCCTGTTCGGAGGAAGGAACGGTCTGGAGTATTCCGACGATCTTTTCAATAAACTCTCCAAAGGGTCATCCTATTTTATCCCAAAGGTGACGGAAAACGCCAACAAGTTCATGGGGCAGAGCATAGAGGTGACCGTCAAGCTTGCCGACGCCAAACATGTTGAGAAAGCGGTCAAAATGGTCATTGCGGCGGGGGGGCAGATCGGGGCCAAGGACACCGAAGTCAAGGTCAACATGGACCTGGGCAAGCTCATCGCCGCAGTATTGAGGGACAGTGACTCCATGTATCACAACAATGGGGATGAAGTCTCCGGACGCTACGGGATTGATGGACAGGAGGCCATGACCGTCTGGTGGAACCTGATGACTCCCATGGTCAAGGAGCTTCAAAAGCAGAAAAAGATAGAGCAGGCTAATATCGTTTCGGAAACACTGAAGAAAGCCATCGAGCCGTCTTACAATTTTTACGGGGTTGAGGCCCAGCGTGTTTCGGACAAAGCCTTCACCATGATTTTCCTCCTGGCATTCTATGTGGCCTATACCATGTGGTGGGGGTATGCCATTTATTACATGTTCGACGGTATTGGACTCAGCATGAAGAAGGCTAAAGTCAGGAAGGAGGTCTAGGAGGATATGATGAAAATCTTGGTGCCCCTTGATGGGTCCGAATATTCAAATGAAGCACTTCAGGTGGCGATCGATTTCGCCAGGACGAAGGGTGCTCAGATATCCATAATCAGTGTCGTCCCTTACATCGGAGGGATGGATGACCACGAGATCTCTCCTTCGAGGATGCAGAGACATATGGAGGGCTTTGAAAAGCGTGCCGATGAGATCATCAATCAGGGATGGGAAGTTCTGACCGCTGCAGGACTTGAAGCCGGCTCCACTCGCTCAGTGATCGAGTCTGCATCTGTTCCGGATGCCATCATCGATTACGCGGAGAAGGAAAAGACCGATCTCATTGTGATGGGAAGCCGCGGACTCAGTCCGTCAGCTCGATTCAAGCTCGGGAGCGTCGCAAGCCAGGTGGCCAAGTACAGTCCCTGTTCCGTTTACCTGGTGAAGATCCCGGCCCGGGGTTAGTGTTCCGGATGGCCCCTTCGTTCGGAAGACGGGATGGAGGGGCACCTCCCTCAAAAGGGTGTTTACCGCCTCAGGCGTGACTGTCTCTTCTTCGATTCTTTCCTCAAGGCAGGACTTCAATGGTGGAAGCCCATATCCGGAAAGTCAGGCCATGAACCGTCAGTTTCACATTCTGGTGGCAGACCGCAACAGGCACGTGCGGGAATTGCTGCGTCGGGAATTGCTCGTTGAGGGTTACAGTGTCCAACTGGCCAAAGACAGTGAAGAGGTCATGGCGATTATAGAGGGATGCAGGGTCCCTGACCTGCTCATCCTGGACCCGGAGATTCCCAATCCTTCAGGCATATCCATGCTGGAAATGCTCTCTGAGAGAATACCACCCCTTCCTGTAGTGGTGCATACCCTTGAAGCGGATGCCGGTGATTCAGTCAGTCAGAATATAGTAGCGGCGTTCATTGAAAAAAGCGGAGATACCAACAAGCTCAAGCATTTGATTCTTCAGGTGTTGGAGGAATTCTACCCCCATCGTTTCAGGCAGATCTGATTCATGTCAGGGAACTGTCTCTTTCTGTTTCATCGATAAGGTGCCCGGGTTTTGGATGAGCACTCCACCCTGACCCGTCGGGACACCCCAAACGATTAAATGGCGCTTGATGTGGCCTTGTTGCAAGTCGGGTTTCCAACCCGACATCCTGTTGTCGGGAATGGAATCCCGACCTACGAGCAGCGATGCCAAGGGGCTTTTCAGAGCAGGATTTTGATGTTGCACTTCCAGAGATGAAGTTGGAAGATATGGCCTATATCGAGTTTTTCGAGGCTGTTTCGCCGTGACTGTGAAAAGACGCTGGTGATGGAGATCGACGGGCCACAAGTTCCAGAGCATGGCCTGTCTCGAACCCAGTGTGCAGGGTGGCGGGCGGTGTTGAAAGTCTTGCGATCCACGGAAAATGGGTTAAAAAAATAATATGGGCCTATAGCTTGAGGAGGTGACTCTCGTGGATGCT
>JAAYUJ010000674.1 GCA_012517775.1 Deltaproteobacteria bacterium | reverse complement strand
CTGAAATGATCGAGCCACCGCCTCAACGCTCGATCCAGGATTCTCTCGGCACGGTGGATATCCAGGCGATACTTTTCGGGAATGAAGGAAAGATCCGCCACACGGATGTCATCCAGCTTCCCCAAAAACGGGCATTCGTCCAGGCCTGATGCCGGCAGGTGAGTCAGCACCGAGCAAACATGGTTGAGGAGGGATTTGCACCGTTTGATCTTGACTCCCTGTACCGTGAAGTTGTTTGCAAAAAGGCTTATTCCTCCAAAGGAGTACTGGGGAGGAAAATCTTCAAGACGGATTCCGTCGCGCTTCAGAAGGTAATAGGGGGCAATGACGGAGAGTCGGAAAGGCAAAGCTTTTTCAGGTTCATAGGAGGCCAGGATGTCGGCAACCGCGTCACGGAGCCTGTGCCTCCTGGGATCGAAATCGATAATGTGAAGCCGATCTTCCAGTCCTGCAAGCTGCGCAACAAGGGCTTCACGGATCTCGGGGAGCACCAGGAGCTTGAGTCGGCAGCACGCATCATTCACCATCGCTTCGGCAAACTTCCGATCGATCTCCGCAGGTGTCTTCACCTGGACGATTTGAATACCCACCATGGATTGAAGCGGCTCGACACCGGGCAACCCAGCCGCATGGCAGTCGTATGAATCGAAGGCGGCTTCGAGGGAATTCAGTTCGGCATCGTCGATCAGGGCAACATGCGCTGCTTGAGCAATTGACTCCACGGCTACCACTTCCAGAATGTGGCGCGAGTAGTCAAAAGGCCTGTGAACACCCTGCCATTCCTCATAGGCAAGTACCTGGAGCTCCTCCTGGAGTGATTTGGGCAGACGCTCGATGCTCCCCTCTCCCATTAGATTCTCCCGGGGAATGATGAGGGTTCTGCAACCGGTGCTGCAGGCGATCTCGATTTTGAGGCCCAGAGCCCCGACAGCCGTAATCCTTCCTTTCGTATCGATTTCCCCGGTCATGGCCACATCCCTTCGAATCTTGCGCCCTGAAAGGAGGGATGCAAGGGCAAGGGCTATGGAGCCGCCTGCAGACGGACCATCCTTCCGGGTCGATCCTCCCATGAAGTGAAGATGGACGGGTTCCGCCACCCCCCGGGATGCAATCCCCAATTCCTCCGCGCAGGTGAATATGCCCGTCGTGGCAACCTTGCGGCTTTCGTCCATGACCCGTTCGATGTTCCCCGTGGCATGAACAACACTCAAAAAGCTCTGCCGTCCTCCCCCGGCAGTGGAGACCGTACCCATGCGCGTCGCCTGGATTGGGATGATGGAGCCGATGCCTCTTTCCAGATCAACTCCAAGGGCCAGCATTTCTCCAACGGCATCTTCAGGGTTGATCTGCCGGGGACGGGTCGGTTCCTTGAGGTACTGTTTGATCTTTTCCCGGGTGATACGCACGCCTTCGCCCGATTCTCCCAGGATTCTTCCCCGCTGAATCCTGAGAAAAAGGGTTCGAATGACCCGCTCCAGTTCCCGTACGCCTGCTTCGAAGGTATATGTCCGGATCAGATAGCGCAGGAGGTCCGCCTCCTCCTGCGGGTCAAAAAAGATCTCCTCCTCCGGAATCTGATATTTGCCGCGCAGTCGCGCGATCAGATGATACCGGGCAATGGCAACTTTTTCCTCCACACTGTATTGATCCAGAACGATCACCTCACAACGGTTCACCACAACTGGAGGGACTTCCTCCAGGGTGTTGGCCGTAAGAAAAAAATGGCAGTTGGAGAGGTCGATATCCACAGTTGTTTCCGTATACTTGTCGTGAAAAAGATGGTTCTGCTCCGGGTCGAGAATCTCCAGTAGCGTTGCGATTGCAAACCGCTCAGTCTTGTCCGCTTCGTCGAGAATGAACAGACCGTTCATCACCTGCATCTTGATCAGACCCTGTACAATCGCTCCAGGCTTGGACCCCTCATAGGTGAATCCGTGACCGCGTATGTCCGCTTCATCGCGCATTCCGCCCAGGGAAATCTTATGATAAGGAATCCCCAGATTCTGTGCGATGGAGATTGCAAATGACGTCTTTCCCACACCGGGTGGACCCACGAGCAGGAAGGCACTGCCGGTCCGCTGCCATGAGGCCGCCTGTTCATCACTGAACCGCTGGTAGCGCCAGATCAGGTTGGTGAAAAAGTCGCAGATGATTTCCTTCGGGGTCTGCAGTCCAAAATGGGTGCGGTTGAGACCCTCCTCAAACGCCATGGGAGACACTTCAATCTTTCGGATCTTCCCCCATGGGATGGCAAGGAGTGTTTCGATGAGCTCACTGTACTTGGATCCGCTGTGACCAATGGCGTTGAGCCTGTTCTTCTCGATGGCATCCACAACTTGGCGGGGAATCACCGGGTTGTTGCGGGCTTCCTCGATCCGGTCTTTCAGGCTTTTTTCCTTCGACTCGGCATGCTTTTCGATGGCTGAAGGGGCTGGCTGATGCAATGGGAGCTCCTTCTCCTCCAGATCATCCCTCAGGTGGGCGTGCAGACCTGCCATAAATCGGTTCAGCAGTTCCTGCGAGTCCCTAGCATCAACGGTCGTCTCGGGCAGGTCCAGTTCCTTGAAGAGGTCCACCAGGCCCCATCGGTCCTTGAAGGCCAGGAAGGCCTTCAAGGCCTCCTTCTCCTTTTTCCTTGCCAGCATTGAAAAGAGCTGCAAGACAAGCCGGAACGAATGGGTTCGCTTCAACAGCGATCGGGAAGTGTCCCGGCTCTTGCGATAGATTTCTCCCAGCACCCTGTTCCTCACTTCCTCATCCACGTCTGAAAAGATCTCAAGGAGGAGTTCGTCGGGAGTGTCCCCCAGGGCATTGCTGAATTCATTGAGGATAGTCGTAACCCGATCGTCCAGAGGAAGCCCCTTTTCGGCTTCATCCAACAGTGAGAGGACCGTCCCTCCCTTGATGCCGTTCATCTCATCGGAAAGAGCATGGCGCAGCATGCGATAGAAAGTGGGGTCACTGGTACGTTGCTCGAGAGCAAACGCCACATCAGCCTGGATGACATCCCTTTCCGAACGTTCCGGGTACAACATGTGCTCGATTTCGTGACGCAGGAAGAACTCTGAAAAGGCGAGCATCTTGTGCTCTTCACGGGTACCATTCCCAAGCCTCGCTTCAGGATCACCGGGTATGACAAAGGAAAGATAGTCGAAAATCCGCTCGTGGATCTTCAAACACCAGCGATTCTCGGCACGCGTGATCACGCTGACGACTCTGATGCGGTTGTTTTCATCCTCCATGCGCATAATGACGAGTTCTCCCGTTAACCGGGAAAGCCTCAAGGCATCGGTCCCCCGCTTGCTCCTGAAATAGGGGACGATACGCCGGACCACAATGGTGTGAAGCAAAGCGATGACGCTTCTCACGCGGCTTTCATCGGGAAGGGGCAGCGTGGCCAAAATACGGTAATCAAACTCCATGGGAAACATGGCTTTCTCCAGATCTTGGCAAATCGCGGGTGAATGACCGGCTTCAAAGGAGCCGTCTGCAAGAGTCTCTTTCGTTCAAGGCTCGTTACCTCACCATAAACGAAAAATCAGCGCGTTCTCGTAATTTCTCGATAAGCAGGTCGGGGTTAGCACATATACATTCTAATCGCACCGACTATCAAAAAAATCCCTGATATTAACTATTCAAGAAATGTTTTGAAATGCCGATAACATGAGACAGGTCGGCGTACTTTCTCAACAAGCAGGTCGAAATTCCAATCCCGGCAGCATTTTCACCCGGATGTCGGGTATGGAAACCCGACCTGCGAGGCAGTCTTATCCGTAACTTTTCGAGAAGGTGCTGGCCGGCAGGATTCCAGTTCTCTTGCTTAGCCGTCCTCGGCGGCGCATGTTCGATTGAGAGAAAGAGGTGTGCTCAAACCATGGTTTGATCCGGGAAGAATGATTGTGGGACGACTCCTCGCCGGATTCATGCCGAACACCTGATAGGAACAAGTGATCCGGCAAAGAAAGGCAGGCGAAGAACAGGAGGTATCGATGCAGGTACAGAAGCTTTATCACAGGTGCGGTCATCCCATTCTGGTACTGAAGAAGTCGGTCGGCAATTCGACGGAGATCCTCTATATCGATGGAAATCGCCCATTCATCGAACGGAAGGATGGTTATAAAAACCCAAACGTCATCAAGCAATGCCCCGAATGCACCGGCTTCATTAAGATGGAAAAGCTCCTCTCGGTCAAGCCGGATACAGCACAAGCGAAAGGCCCCAGCGGCTATATACCTGCAAGAATATAGCAAATAGCCCCTTCGGCCCGGTTGGACTTCATTTGGAAGCCTTGTCGGCTTGCATTCTTCTCGAAGGCTCAACAAAAGGCAGGTGTGGATCGACAAGAGGACTCCGGGAGCTCTGCCGGGCCCTTGCATGGAAATGCGGATTCCGTAACCGCCTTTCCGTCAGAGGACTTCATGGCAGACCCTGTTTGTGCGGAGTCGGTCCGTTCGCAACCGAGTCGGATGAGGCGTTTCAGTAGGGGTTTTCTTGTCCTCGACAGGCTGTGGCGAAAAGAAAAAGGTTGGGCGAGGGGAGCTATCTCAAATGTAGGCAAACCAGAATTCCTCGACACGCTGGAAATTGTTTCTTACCTTTCCTGCACCTCTGATGATGTCCCCATGCCCCGGACACATCCACTCAACCTCCAGTCCTTCCATTTCCTTTATGCTTCGCTTCAAAACGCTCCCGTCACCACCGGGCAGATCGGTTCTACCGAGACCATCCTTGAAGAGGACATCGCCCGTAAAAAGGGTCCTTTTCTCCGGCCAGTAAACAGAAATAGAACCAGGGGAATGGCCGGGTGTGTGCAGTACCTCCAGGCTGAGATCCTTCATCATGAGATTGCCACTTGTGAGGAAAAAGTCTGGAATGTACGCATCGATGTCGAGCAGGACTCCGAGGCTTTTTCCCATGTCGCTCAGGAGTTGCCAGTCGGTTTCATGCATGGCGAAAAGAGCCGGTGTGTCCTTGAAAAGCTTGACAGCCTCGATGTGGTCCGGATGCGCATGCGTAGCGATGATCAGGTCAAGATCCGAAATGGCAAGGCCCGCTTCCCTCAACCCACTCTCCACATGGGGAAAGAGGTGTGTATGACCGGGATCGATGAGTATTCGAGCCTTCCCGTCGATCAGATATGTATTGCAGTTGTTTACAGTCATGGAGTTCCACAGGAAACCATGAAGTCCATCAAATATCTTCATGAGAGAAGCACCTTTTCTGCACCT
>JAAYUJ010000114.1 GCA_012517775.1 Deltaproteobacteria bacterium | reverse complement strand
GATTCATCTGCTCTACGATTCCGGTCAACCCATCGACCCTGCTTTTAAGGGTGAGCTCCTCAATTTGTCCGCCGCTGGTCTGTGCTTCTCCGTGAGAATCCCCAGGCGCGATACCGTTCGATTGCTTCTTGGACGAAGGATAAATCTGAAGTTCATTGTGAATACGGAAAAATCCACCTTGTCCATCGATCAAAGGGGGTCCGTCGTGGCCGTCCAGCCGATGATGCTCAACGATTACACGGTTCATGTGGAGCTCGACAACCCGCTCAGCACAGAGACAATCTCGGAACTTGAGGCATCCGGAAACGCCGAAGAAAACCCACCTGTCGAATCAGAGACTTCCGGGCATGTTACGTTAGTCTGACCTTCAGCAAACAGAGCAAGCAACTCCTCGCATTCCTCCAGGCTGCCGTCCGTCGCCATCCCTTAGCGTAAATGAAAAGCCTTGACAGCTTTGTCATGGTTCAATATCGTGCGTCCAGCTTACTAAGCAGTAATATCTTATTATTTCCTTGTGTTATCAAAATATTATACATTATGGAGAATGGAGGGATCTGTGAAAAGGTTGCTTGGAGCGCTCATTACGTTCGCGATGGTTATGGCCGGCATGGGTATTCAAGCCGCCCATGCCGCGGAGTACAAATCGGAGTACAAGCTTTCCACCGTGCTCGGCAAGCCCTTTCCTTGGGGCAATGCCGGTGAGCGATGGTGTGAACTGGTGAAAGAGAAAACCGGCGGGCGCATCAACATCAAGATGTATCCCGGAGCCAGTCTGGTTGGAGGTGATCAAACCAAGGAGTTCACCGCCATCCGTCAGGGCTCCATCGACATGGCCATCGGCTCGACAATCAACTGGTCACCCCAGGTGCAGCAGTTGAACCTCTTTTCCATGCCTTTCCTCATGCCCGATTACAAGGCCATTGACGCTCTCACTGAAGGAGAAGTCGGAAATGAGCTGTTCAAAATCCTTGCGGGAAAGGATGTCGTTCCGCTCGCCTGGGGTGAAAACGGATTCAGAGAG
This sequence comes from Deltaproteobacteria bacterium, assembly GCA_012517775.1. Lineage (GTDB taxonomy): Bacteria > Desulfobacterota > Syntrophobacteria > Syntrophobacterales > Syntrophobacteraceae > JAAYUJ01. The sequence continues at coordinate 1,582 of JAAYUJ010000114.1, read as the reverse complement.
CTCAGCAATTCAAAGAGACCCATCCGAACGCCGCAAGACCTGAAGGGGTTGAAGATCCGGGTTGTTGGATCGCCTCTTTTTCTGGATTCCTTTACAGCCCTCGGTGCGAATCCTACCCAGATGAGCTGGGCAGACGCGGTTCCCGCTCTTTCCAGCGGAGCCGTGGATGGACAGGAAAATCCCCTCACCGTTTTCATGGCGGCCAAGCTTCACACGGCAGCCAATCAGAAGAACCTCACCCTGTGGGGATATGTGGCCGACCCTCTGATCTTTGTCGTCGGCAGGGAAGTCTGGAACAGCTGGACCCCGGAGGATCAGCGGGCCGTTCGTGAAGCTGCGGTCCAGGCGGGCAAGGAAAATGTCGTGGAAGCCAGGAAAGGACTGGTACCGCCGGATGACACCCTGATCAGGGAGATTGAGGGTCTTGGAGTCAATGTGGTGAAGCTCACGGAAACCGAAAAGGCGGATTTCAGGAAAGCTACCCGGGAAGTCTACCGGAAGTGGGCCGACCAGATCGGTCCCGACCTGGTCAAGAAGGCTGAGGAGGCTATAGCTGGACGCAAGTAGTCTTTTTACTTAATGGGACTTTGAAATGCTGTGGGAATGCGCGCACTGCCGGCAACCATCATGCGCGCCTTCTCTTTTCATTTCTCGCCTCTCAATCCACCCTTGCAGACACCGGGGAATGCTGTCCATGGAATGTAAGTCACAGGGAGATATCGACCGGCCCGCGACCAGAGTTTCACTGAAGATCGAGGAGAACCTTGCGGGAATAATTTTGGGGGTGTTGGCATTGCTCACTTTTGCCAACGTGGCAGTCCGCTACCTGACCAATCTCTCGTTTGCATTTACCGAAGAGTTTTCGATCTTCCTCATGGTGGCCATGGCGCTGTTGGGGAGTTCCAGCTTGATGGCGAAAGAAGGGCACCTCAACATCACCTACTTTGTGGACAGAATTCCAGACAGGTATCGACGAAGAATCAGGATAGGCGCCACCGCCGTAAATACCTTCGCCTTTCTCATCCTGGCGATTCTTGGAGGGCGCATGGCTTGGGATGAGTACCGCTTTGAAGTGACATCGCCCGGATTGGGAATCTCCACCTGGATCTACACCATATGGCTCCCCATTTTGTCTCTGGCCGTCACGGGGCGCGGCATCGGTGTGCTCATCCGCATGTGGAGGGATGATAGCTGATGCTTCCGGCCTTGCTTCTCTTCAGTTGTTTCTTTGTGCTCTTATTCTCAGGGGTGCCTATCGCTGCCTCTCTCGGACTTGCAGGAACCCTGACCATTGCGGTCGGAAAACTTGGCATCCTGGCTGTCCCCACTAATTTCTATTCGGGGATTGCCAAGTACCCCCTTCTGGCTATCCCCATGTTCGTTCTGGCAGGGGCCATCTTTGACCGTTCCGGTGTTGCTGAGAGGCTGCTGCGGTTCACGGCGGCCTTAGTGGGGCGGGGCAGGGGGGCATTGGCGGTCATTACCATTCTTGTGGCCATGGTGATCGGTGGGATCTCAGGCTCCGGCCCCGCCTGCACTGCCGCTGTCGGAGGGGTCATGCTGGCCGCCATGATGCGGGGGG